>JAJPZM010000206.1:0-4707 GCA_021204335.1 Parabacteroides sp.
GAAAGCACTGAACTCAAAACGATGGTTTTTGATGAAATGGAGCTCTACAGAGCTATTCGGAAAAGTGGAGATGTCCCTGAAAAGCTCCAAGAATTATGTGAAAAGTATCCTAAAGCGGAAATCCAGTTGGAATATTATCCTCTACGGAGATTTGATTCTGTGTACTTGGATGTGCGAATAACGTGCTCCCAATCAGATATACAAAAGGAGTGTCAGGAAATTTATGAACGCTATTACTATTTGGCTCTCCTGCATCCTTTAAAATGGGATGATACCACGGGAAATGTGTGCTAAACTCCGGTAAGGAGGTAAAATGTTTTGCATAAATTCCTAATAGCATAGGGATTCCCCAGTGTTGATCTAATACAGGGAATCCTTCAGACATATCTACAAAAACTGCATTTTGACGATCGCTATCCATCACACTATTTCCCGCTTCGTCGATAACATCAAATGCCAACACAAATCTCAAACTGCTATTTCTCTGCTTTGTTCCTTTTTCCATATCTTAAACAATTGGATTAGACGATAAATATTGTAAGACTCTAAATGGCCTATACACTATTTCTGGATCATCTGGGGGCCTCCCGGAGTAATGCCATCAACAGACTTCGCTCTTAATTTGGCATAAATGTAATCGTATTAACAACAGCTCCCAAACAAAACACCCAATAAAACCAACGGTACAGAAATATGTCCTATAAAAAAGTAGGATATAAAGTAGGACATTTTTTAGGACATTCCATTAGTACAAAAATATGTCCTACTTTTATCATCTTTCACCAATTTGTTTCCTGCCAAAATTGAATATCGAATTTGGACATCTCAAATTTGGGCATTTTTAGCCTTTCAGAGCAACTTTAATTAAAGCGGAGTAAATTTATCCATGAAAACAGAAGCCCCGTTTAAAACGAAATTCAAACTGATTCAATTTTAAACGAGGCCGTCCGAGGTTTCTATTTCTTGCTTATGCTTTAATGATCAAAGGTTTGTGAGGTATTATTGTAAACTGTACTATTGGTATTGCCCCTCATACTTAAAACTTAAATCTATTGCTTATGTGTGCTAAATATACGTTTTATAAAAACCCACCGAACCGTGAGACAGGCGAAACAGACTCGTTGTATGCCAAAGTTGTCTCGGGAGGAAAGATCACAACCGACCAGTTGGCCGAAGAGATAGCGGACAGGTCTACGTTTACTTCCGGCGATGTAAAGGGCGTAATTAAGGCTTTGTCGGAACAGCTTTATTTCCATTTGAGTGAAGGAGAAACTGTTGATATTGATAATATTGGCAATTTCTCTGTGACACTGAAAACCCCGAAAGGAATCACCGACCCGAAGCAAATCCGCGCCGAGTCGATACATTTTAATAATGTTGTCTACCGTGCTTCGCCCGAATTGAAGCATAAGCTGAAAGTCATACCGCTTGTCCGTGCTGTGCTCCCCAAACGAAAAGACCTGGCGGAAGAAGAACGCTTGGAACGAATCCTCTCCAAATTGCAGGAAGCACGCCTTATCTCGTCCACCGATTGCATGGCGTTCAACCAGTGCAGCCGTTATCAGGCCTTGAAAGACTTGAAGAAACTAAACGAACAAGGCAAGCTGACCTGGCTGGGGAGAGGTAAGCAAAAGTATTATGTGCTGACGGAAAGGTGGCGGAACGGGATGGTTAAAGAGAAAGAGACCGAAGATCAAAAGTAAAGAATAGTATGAAAAAACGAAATCAATATCAATCATCATCCTGTCGGCAGTTATGGCAGGGTGCGCGGGAAACAAGCAGGCAACAGATGATATCATCACCGTAGATGTAAACGAAAGTTATCCCGAAAAGGAACTGGTTTTGCAGGAGTTGATGGACGTGGAATACGTCCCCCTGGAAACATCCGACGAGTTTATTACTAAAGGTGTTGTGAAAGCTGTCGGCAAGGATATCCTACTGGTCACCAACCGAAACGATGGGGATATCTTTGTGTTTGACCGGAAAACCGGCAAAGGGCTGAGAAAGATAAACCGCCAGGGACAGAGCGGAGAGGAGTATACTGGTGTTACATACATTGTTCTGGATGAAGACAAGAACGAGATGTTCGTTATAGACTATTCTGCAAGAAAGATTCTGGTGTATGACCTATTCGGTAACTTCAGCAGAAGCTTTAAATTTGTCGATACTGCTTATTATACCGATGTATTCAATTACGACCGCGATCATCTGCTTTGTTATAAGAGTTATCCGACCCCGAAAGAAAACGAACAGGCCTGCCATTTGCTTATATCCAAGCAAGACGGAAGTGTCGCCCGCGAAATACGCTTCCCTTTTGAAGCCTATGAAACGCCGATTATATCAAAAGATGAATTGACTGTAGTGCCTGTATTTTATCGGACATTCTCCAATCAGGGCAATTGGGTGCTTGTCGATACGTCGTCCGACACGATTTACCACTATTTGCCCGATGGCAACAGGGCTCCTTTTATCATAAGGACTCCTTCCATCCATTCGATGGAGCCGGAGGTATTCCTTTTCCCCACCGTTATTACCGACCGTTACTGTTTTATGCGAATCATAAAGAAGGAGTTGGACTTTACAACCTTCAAAGGATATCCCGGCACTGATTTGGTGTACGATAAACAGGAGAATGCGATATTCGGCTATACCCTTTACAACGGTGATTTCTCAAACAAGAAGGAAGTCTCTTTCTTCTCCAAATCCGAAACTTTCCCGATCGCTATTTGCGAGTCCCTGGATGCCCCCGAACTTGTCGAAGCCTGCGAGAAAGGCCAATTGAAAGGTCAACTGAAAGAAATCGTCACCCAGTTGGATGAAGAATCGAATCCGGTGGTTATGTTGGTAAAGTATAGGGAATGAGTAAGATTTGAAGCCAGGGGCTTCTGAGGCGTTAAAGTTGCATATCTTTAGTGGTATAAAATAATATAGTTTAAGTGGCTTCTGCAGGTTTCAAGGGTATAGGTGAATATTCTACATTAAACTCTGTCTCCATATAAACTTCAATCTGCAATCCTATTTTATATTTTCCGGGAGTTAGTTTCCCCGTTTTGAAATTCTCTTTATCGTGGGATGTCTGCAATTTATTAATATCCCATGAAATCGGAAGACTGAACAGCATAGCTTCCCCGCCTTTCAACAGAGCATGGCTTTTCATCCATTCGGCTTCTCCGACCCAGCCTGAGCGGGCATACGGATGAACACTATACAATTCATCTGTTCCGACACTGGGAAGGAATACAGGTTGTACTGACAGGTTGGTGTGATTTTCAAACAGAATCCGGAGTGAATCGTTCTTTGAGTCTAATACATGGAAATTAAATGCTCCTTTCATTTCGCTGTTTTTTACCGGCTGAATGCTATTGTCCGTTACGGTACAGTAGGTGTAGATATTGGCAAAGACATAGAAGTGGACTTTGTATTTATTGGGCTCCAAAAGGTTTTTAAACTCGGACATGCTGATATGTTCAGGCAACGTATCTCCTTTGGACAAATCTCTGCCTACTCCGGCAAACCCCAGATTGTCTATGAACGGGAATTCTGTCCATTTCCCGTTTTCCCATTGTTCCATCCAATGGTATTCGGGTTCGGCAGAAGGAGCATCGACGTTGATCACGTCTAATGTGATTTGTTCGGTTTTAGTCGTATAAACAGGCTTTTGGGTCCTTATCTTATAAGCATCCGGGTGGGTGATCGATACATTGGGCATACGTTTCAGGGTGACTCGTTTGTTATATTGCTCTATCTCCGACAAAGGAATAGGTGCATCTATATCGTATTTTTGTGCCGTTGAATCGACTACTGATGAATCTTTGATTTCAGGATTATTATTAGCAATGAGGATTTCTGTTGTGCCATCAGCCCCTCCAATAATAGTCGAATGTTTTTGTTTATTTGTACATCCGGCCAAAAGAATACAAAGCACCAGGTTATATAGAATAATTGATCTCATAGGTTTTATGCTTTTATAATTCAGAGTTTTTATTTGAATGGCCCGAATGTTTTTGGGATATGTCTGTAAAAATATGAAATTAATCTGATATATTTGGATAGTTTATGATATAGTGCAAAGATTACATCAAAGAAATTATTGCTTATGCTCCAATACATCAAAAACGAACAACATTATTCTTTCCTTATCGAAGCTATTTGTCAGGCAAAACGGACGATCTGGATTGGAACGGCTGATATAAAAGATCTTTATATCAAGGAAGGAAAAGATGCTGTCCCTTTATTAAAACTTTTGGAGCAAAAAGTCAAAGAAGGGGTAGAGATTCGTTTGATTCATGCTAAAGAACCAGGATATAACTTTCGGAATGACTTCGATAAATACCCATTGCTCTGGAGCCGGATGGAACGTGTGCTTTGCCCACGTGTCCATTTTAAGTTATTGATATTCGACTTGAAGCAAGTCTATATCGGATCAGCCAATTTAACAGGTGCTGCTTTAGGAATGAAAGGTAAAGATAATCGTAACTTTGAGGCGGGTGTCTTTACCTCTGTAGATGGATTGGTGAAAGAGGCTGTCGAACAGTATGATTTCCTGTGGATGGGTGTTCCATGTAAGAGTTGTAAAAGAAAGAAGTACTGTTTGGACAGGATTGTATGATAAATAATTATAGTATGGATTTAGAGATGGAAACATTGCTGGATAAGTGTAAGGAGATAGAAGAAGATTATTCCATAATAATTAATTATTTGGAAACA
>JAJPZM010000206.1:4717-5412 GCA_021204335.1 Parabacteroides sp.
ATATAAAGGTTTTCAAACCTTTAATAGTTCGATTCTTCCTAATCCTGAGATTCTTTTTCTGGGTATTAATCCGGGACCTGGTGCTTTTTATGAAATAAATAATGGTCAGCAGATAGAAACAAAATATCCTAATCGTTTAGCTGGATCCTTTGAGTTGTTGGATTGGTATAAGCCGGGCAATGCCAGAGGATATTTTGTGGATAAAAAATGGATCCCTGTAGAATGGTATAGGAGGGATATTAAGAAGGTCAATAATATCTTTGTTCGAAATATGATTGATTTGTTGTTTGAGACGGCAGGACAGCTATCTCCGGATTGGAGAGTGGAGCCGGATAGTTCGACGCTTCCTCTTTGGCATGCAGGATGGGGGAGAAAGATCATGTTTATGAATTTATATCCGATAGCGACAAGGACTACCAATGATTTATATACCATACTTAATCGTATGGCAAAAGAAGATTGTTTGTTTTCTTGTTGGAATGGTATAGATGGGCGGTTGGATAATTGGAAAATTCGTCGTTTCTTTATTTGTCATGTATATCGGACAATTCAATTATTGCAACCCAGGCTTCTTGTATGTTTAGGTATGTCTGCATATAATGATTTTATGTTTAGATCAGAAAGGAAAGTATTGGTTTGTGGCAAAAAAATATATATAATATGGAATATCCTGTAGTTGGTTTCTCTCGTAGAGG
>JAJPZM010000338.1 GCA_021204335.1 Parabacteroides sp.
GCTGAGAGCTATAAATATCTAACTAAAATAGAAGAAGAAGCTTTTAAAGATTGCCAATATCTTATTGAAGTTCCATCTATTGATAAAATACCGGTTATCGAAAAAGGGGTATTTGAAAATTGTTCAAATCTTAGTTCTTTGCCTACGGTTCTGTCTAATTTGATAGAGGTAAAAGAATCTGCATTTAGAAATTGTAAAAATCTGTCTGTCACTCTTGAACCATCCATAGAAAAAATAGGTGATTATGCATTTGAAAATGTGAAATGTGTAAATTTTGCTCCTGTTTATAATGGTGAGTTCAAATTGTCTCATATCGGCACAGATGCATTAAAAGGATGTCAAAATGAAAGTTTCCATTTTGCAGATCTTCCGTATTTGAAAGAACTTCCGAGTTTCGAGGGATGTTCCAATATGAGTTCTATAACATTTCCACCGAATGTCAAACAGATTCCGGCGGGAACTTTCAAAGGTTGTACTTCTTTAAGGGAAGTATATATGAACGAAAACATTGAAAGTATTGCAGATAATGCATTTAGTGACAGTAAGTCCATCTCTTATTTATATGTTCCGACAAAGAATGTACCAGAAGTTTCAGCAAATAGCTTTAATGATATTAATTATTTGCGGCGGAGTTGGTTGTTCTACCTGATTATCTTTATTGTTATCGGGATCATCCTGTTTGGGGAAAATTTCTAAGCATAAAACTTTGGGGAAATGAAACTTATCGTAACCTTGAAGCTACTGTTTCCGAGGGAGGAGAAGTTAAAGCCAAAGGAGGTAATGATACATATTTTAATGAGATTTTTATGCAGGAGGATCGAACAGTAGATCATATCTTACATCCTCACGTATTGAATTTATAGTTTCACCAAAAGAAGGATATTCAATAGAGTCTGTTTTTCTGAACGGTGAGAATATCACGAATACATTGGATGAGAACAATACATTTGTTATTCCTAATTTAATGGTCGACAGTCAAATAGCAGTCAAATTCAAAAAAGAAAAGGAAGCAACAGATATCGAAACGATTAACAAAACTAAACGTCTTTACCTTTCCGGGTTCAACCAACTGACATTGTCTGATTTCCCTATTGGCACTCAAGCCTTTGTGTATGATGCCGGAGGACGTATGATTATCCGGACAACGATTCGAAACAATGTAGAAAAAGTTGATTTACCAGGTAAAGGTATTTATTTATACTGGTGGATAAAGAATCTATTAAAATAGTTCTATAAACTATATGTCTTTAAGCACGAACTTCACAATCAGCTACTAAAACGCTGATATAGTGAAGTTCGTGCTATTGATTGTTCCCTGCTTGTGGTTATAATCGGAATCTTTTACCGTTTATTTTGATTTTTCTCTTTCAGTTCTTTCTGTTATTATTTGTTCCTCTCGTTTATTTTCAAGACTTTTGCAAAACAAAGAATCATTAAGACTAAAATAATATGACTTCCGTTAATACCGATGCGAATGCGCTTGAGCAAAAATATAAAGACTTATCCGGTTTGTTATCAAATATAGTGAATTCTGTTCCGATGTTTCTTTTTGTGAAAGATACAGGGGATGAGTTCCGGTATGTTTATTCCAGCCCGATGATGAACCAGTTGTATGGCCGTTATCAGGACTCGGTAGAAGGAAAGACCGATTTTGACCTTTTCACTGATCCGGTGGCAGCTCAGTCGTTTCGTGATATGGATGAAGAAGTGCTTCGTTCCGGCGAAATGAAACGGTTTGTGGAACAGATGGTCGATCCGCATGGAGTTTTGCGTACGATAGATACCATGAAATTTCTTGTCCCGCGCGAAGGCAAATCGCCTTATATCTTAGGTATGTCCTGGGATATTACCAATCAAAATCAGATAGAACAGGAGCTAAAAGGATATAACAAGAGATTGGCCCTTTCCTGTCAGGCAGGGCGTATTTATCCGTGGATATGGGATGTGGTAACGGAGATGGCCGAGTTGTCGTATGGCGAAAATGGCGAAATGGTGAATACCTATATAACCCATGAAAGCTTTACGGAGAAGATTCATCCCGACGACCAGCAATTATACAGGAATGTGATCGATACTTTTGTACGTGGCGAGATCAGCTCTATAAAACTAAGTTTCCGTTGTAAGTATTTCTCCGATGAATATGTCTGGATAGAGAAGATCGGAGAAATCTACGAAGCCGATGAAAACGGCAAGCCGCTTAAAGCAATCGGTATTTTGAGGGATATAACGGTCGATAAACGGCATGAAGAAGATGTCCGGGCAAAACGTCTGGCGGAGGAGAGCAACCGCATGAAGTCCGCCTTTATTGCCAATATGAGCCATGAAATCCGAACGCCCCTGAATGCCATTGTCGGTTTTTCTACCTTACTCGCACAGACGGATAATGAAGAAGAAAAACAGGAGTATCTTAAGATTATAGAGTCAAGCAATGATTTCCTGCTGCAATTGATCAACGATATTCTGGATATCTCCAAGATAGAATCCGGCAAACTGGAGTTTGTGTACACGACGTTTAGCTTGAATGAGATGTTTAAGCCCCAGGAACATGCCTTTGCTTTGCGGGCAGAGCCGGGGGTGAAAGTTATTTTGAGAACGACGGCAACGATTACAGTATCATCTCCGAGAAAACAAGGCTTACACAGGTAATTACAAATTTTCTCTCCAACGCAGTTAAGTTTACTTCTTCCGGCTCTATCCGATACGGCTATAAACTTACCGAAAATGGCATTTATGGTTATGTAACGGACACAGGGACGGGCATAAAGAAAGAATTCCGGAAATCTATATTCGACCGCTTCGTTAAGCTGGATAACTTCAAACAAGGTACAGGTCTTGGACTGTCTATCTGTAAAACAATCGTAACCATGCTGAATGGCGAAATAGGAGTAGAGTCTGAGGAAGGCTCCGGTTCTACCTTCTGGTTTACTATACCATGCGATCCGATAAAGATTAATCGATCTTCGGAAGTCGGATAACAACGGTGGCAAGGCGGGCTAATTCTTCCGGATCATGAGACGTGAAGATAATCGTTTGTCTGCTTTCCGCCTGTTTTGCCAGCATCCGGTCGATAATGCGTCCGTTGAGCGCTTTGTCGAGTCCTTTGAACGGTTCGTCCAGCAGCAGAATGGTGGAAGGATAGGCGAATGCGCGGGCCAGGGCGATGCGTTGTTGCTGGCCGTAGCTTAATTCCTCCGGGTATCTTGTTGCTAAAGTATTCATTTCTACTATTTCCAGGGCTTTCATCGCTTCCTGCTCCGAATAGATTTGGTTGCAGGTGGAAGCAAGCGGGAGGGAGACGTTTTGCAGTGCCGTTAAATGCGGCAACAGTTCCGGCTCCTGGTAGACCATGGAGAAATGCTGTGCACTGTTGAGTGTGATACTTCCTGTTACAGGTTTCAGCGAGCCGCTTATTAAGTTGAGCAGTGTTGTTTTACCCGTTCCCGACGGGGCTTTTATACCATAGATCGAACCGGGCTCGAACGTATAGGAGAAATGGGAGAGTACGGCCGTCTCTGCGTATTGAAAGGTAAGGTCGCTTACCTTAACTGGCTCTTGCCGGTCTGTATTTCTGCCGATAACTTCGTTCCCTTTTGCGCAATATCTGATTTTCCATTGCATGCCCGCCAGCTTGTTTATGCCTTTATCACAAAGGAAGCTGATCACAACGGTTATTATCGTCCAGGCAATCAACTCGGGGACAGCGATAAAGTTTTGTGCCCGTTTCATCTCCCCTCCAATGCCAAAGGCGCATTGCGAAAGCACTTCTCCCATAATAATGGCCCGCCAGCCAAAACCGGCGGCAGAAGCCAGCCCGCTGAACAGAAACGGTTTCAGCTGCGGATAAATAACCTGCATCAACTTATTGGCGCGGGTCAGTCTGAACTGATCCGCCATCAGCAAAAGCCCGGGACGAAGGTTGACGATCCCTTTCGTCAGGTTTTCCGTCAGCAGAGGGTACATCGCCAGGAAAGCAATCATCAGCGGAATGCTTTCCGGATCGAGAAATATCAGCGCTAGCAGAATAAAAGAGATAACCGGTACGGAGCGCATAATGGTGAGCAATGGCCTGAAAAACTCATAAAGCAATCCGTAACGGGCAAATAAAAAAGCCGAGAGCGAAGCCGCTGCCAACGACAGGATCATGCCGGCTATTCCTCGCGTAAGGGTTGCCAGTATATTCAGATAGAAGTTTTCCGAAGTAAAGAGGCTGAATAAAGTCTTTATTAGGGCAGGAATCGAAGGTATCAACTCCGGCTGATCGATGTAGGTGGCTGTCAGTTGCCAGAGAAGCAACAGAAAGCAGACGGAGAGGAGTGATATAAGACCTTTTTTCATCGTTTGCCGGATATAAAGCCATCGTCCGGCAGTTTCCCTCCGATAGCTTTGGGTTCGTACTGTTCAATAATACGCAGGAAGTCGAGAATGCTTTC
Source organism: Parabacteroides sp. (assembly GCA_021204335.1). Classification (GTDB taxonomy): domain Bacteria; phylum Bacteroidota; class Bacteroidia; order Bacteroidales; family Tannerellaceae; genus Parabacteroides. Next base: position 4,431 of record JAJPZM010000338.1, read on the forward strand.
CTTGGCTTGCTCTGCCGGCAAGTAATGGATGCGGCATCTTTCAATACTTTCGGGCGTCAGTGCCCCGGGGGCGAATATATTCCATCTTTCGAGAAAGCCGATCGCTTTATCCGGCTGACTGGCGGCAAACAGGCACGATTTGTTTAGTAAGCTATCCAGCAAAGGCTTTTTATCTCTTAGCGAAGGCGCGTAAACAATGGCTGTCTGGGCAAAGCCGGGAGAGGCGCTGTCCGGGTTATTCAGATCCGACTGTATATATAATGTAGTATCTTTTTGAAGAACCATGCTCAGGAAAGGCTCTGCCAGGACGGCTGTCTGAACCTGTCCGCCAAGCAATCCCTGGCTTATTTCGCGGAGCGTGGAAAAGGCATAGTTTAGGGCATACGATAACCCTTTCTGTTGCAAATAGTAACGGGTTAAGATGTCGGGCGTAGTGCCGGCTCCGAAGATATGCAGCGTTTCGGTCTCCGAAGGTTGCCCTTCTTTGTTTTTCCGGCCTACAATATACAGGTTTCCCCACACCGGACATCCCAGCAGCGAATATTTTAATCCTTTATTATATAAGTTGGCCGCATTGATCATCGGTAGTACGGCAATATCCGCCTTATTCTTGATCAGCAACGCCTGTATGAGTTCGGGAGAGTCTACTATCTCGACAGATACTTGTTTCCCCTCTATTTCGGGCACATCCTCGATCATCTCCGCAAAGGCAATCACCGACGGGCCGCGAAGAACGGATACACGAATCGTATCATTCTCCTTTTTGCCCGATTGGCAACCGCAGAGGAGCAGAAGAAGTAAACAAAAGTATTTAACCATCCTTTTTTTAGTACAAAGGTAGGAATTAGAGAAGAAAAAAAGGAAAGGGAAGGCCTAAAACAATTAAAGCTTGTCTCACGACAAGCCCTAACCAACTTTGTTAACCTTAAATCTAATACTATTATG
>JAJPZM010000178.1 GCA_021204335.1 Parabacteroides sp.
CGACTTCAAATCCAGAATTTATAATAGGACATTATGCGGATAATCATTAATATTATTCTTCTATAGTAGCTTCTCGGACATAGATTCCACAGGGTAGATATTTGGGATATTCAGAAATAGGATATGAATTATCTTCACTTATTCCCCCTTTTTCATAAATGCTTTTACAACCTTTAGGAACGTATAAAGTGTCACAATGGACATACGTTTGTCTGTTATATGGTTGCCCTTTGAAAATAGGAGGAGTTTGTGGACGCATATGAACTGATTTAATTTCCGATGAAAAAGCATTCTTTCCTATCTCCTTTACATTTTCTGGAATAACTATTTCATCACAAGTATTTTTTGATACTACTAAAAGCTTCTTCCCCTATCTTTGTTAAATTTGTAGCTAATGAAAGATCCGGCATTGTTTTTATCCCTTTGAAAGCACATTTACCTATTTCTACAACATTCTTTAAACCTTCCGCTTTTATTTCCAGATCAGATAGACCTCTAAAAGCATAATCTCTTACGTATTTAGCATTTGGCATAGATACTTCTTTTAGAGAGCCATTTATCATTATAGAATTTATTTCTTCAACCCCTTTCAATTCAAGACTTTCTATACTTGTCCCAGAAAAAGCATTTTCTGAAAGAATTACATTTCCTGATGTTTTTACTTTTTTTAATATTGCTTGTACATTACTGAAAGCTTCTTTTTCGATTTTCTTTAGGCTTGAAGGAAAATCAAGTTCTACCCAGCTTTCGCCTTTTTCTGCAAAACGTACACTCTCAAAAGCATTTTCTCTGATCTCTTGTAAGCCTTCGTTTAGTAAATTTGATATATCGTATATTAAACAACTTCCTCCCCAGAAAGCTTCAGCTTCAATAACTTCTATGTTTTTAGGGTATTTGACATAAAAGCGATAACATAAATATCCGGCCCTTGGATACAAATGATTTGCCAAATATGTTTCTCCTTTGAAAGTAGATTCTACAAATTGAGCTTCGGAAAGATCTAAGATTGGATGAGCTGTATGCATATCTATACTTTCTACATCTTTTACATACCAATAAAGACCTATAGATGACTCTGCTGTATACTCAATAGAATTCAAATATTCAATATCTTCCATATTCAACTTTCCTTTCAATATTAAGGTATCTAACAATATAGAATTTGCATCTTCTTCTTTCATATAGAAATCGGGAAGCTGCTTTTCGAACAATTGCCCAAATGTTCCGGGACTTTCAACGTTTACAATCATGGTTTTTGATTTTACCCCTTCATTACCACCTCCCGGTTTATCCGGTGTCGGTTCATCTCCATCACTACCACAAGAACTAAAGCCAACTAAGCAAGCCAACAAACTTGCCATTAAATAACGTATTTTCATATCGCCACACTTTTTTCGCCCTCCAGTTCCCCAACCGGACTGTTCTATAAATAAATTCATAATAGTACATATACGAGAAAGCGTGGGAACTGTACCTGTTACTTATCCCACGTGCTAGGCCTTCGCATTGCCCCTCAATCAAGGATAAGCAACGCAGAAGCCCACGCCGATATGTATGTAACTTATCTTCATGCACCAAACGGTATATGAAGTTACTATACAGACCCCGTAGGCATCTACCGTTGCCTCATTTCCTGATTGAGTGATAAAGTTGCGAAGTTTAGCACAATGGAAATAAGACGTTAAGTAAACGCCTTTCATATATGTCTGTCGCCCACCCTTTGAATCGGCGTGAGTGACGAGACAAAGATATGTATATTTTAATTCTTAACCTATTGTGATAAAAGAATTTTAGTAGAAGCTACGAAATGTAAATAGGAGACTGATTGGGTATTATGTGGAAACTTGTTTATAAGTAGGGTAAAATCTGCTTAGTAAGCAGGCCTTCGTCTATTTGATAAGTAGACATAACCATTACTTAGTAAACAGAGAACTATCTGCTTACTAAGTAACCCAAAATCACCGTTCTTTCGACGGTAGCCTAAATTTTGTTTTATCTGTTTACGACGAAATTCCGTCTCTGGTATTCTGTGCCTAAAGAGTCTGGATTCTTTTCTTTAGAGATACAAAGCATAAAGATACGAATTGCAGGTAAAGAAGAAACAGTTTTATATCCAGTTATTTCTTTTTAGGATAAACATAATGTGTGTTAGCCCATTCTGTCCATTTATTCTTCATCCCTTCTAGAATTTTAGGATATTCCCTGGATAAATTGACACGTTCCGTTCGGTCTTTTTCCAGGTCGAAAAGTTCCCAAACCTTCGAATCCTGATCTTTTACCGCTTTCCAGTTGTCCCACCACACTACGCAATTGTCAAAATGTTCTCCGAAAATGTATTCATGCAAAACAGTATCGGTGTTTGCCAATAGGGGCAGCATGCTTGTTCCTTCCAGTGGGATGATTTCGTTCCCTCCATGATAAGTTTTCGGATAGGTTGTGCCGGCTGCTTCTATAAAAGTCGCCATGATATCCGGGAGGAATGCTCTTGTATGTCTTATTTCTCCGTTATATTTAGTATATTTTTCAGGCCATGACAGAATGAGTGGCGTCGAAGTTCCGCCTTCATAAGCTCTCACTTTGTATTTTCTGTAAGGAGTATTACTAACCTGAGCCCAAGGTAATCCGTAGGAAGGATTCACCCATTCATCAGGATTGTTGATCATACTGATTGTTCCAAATCCTTTTTCTGTGTGAGGCTCGGCACAGGCTCCATTGTCGGAAAGGAAGATAAGTAATGTGTTATCCAATTCTCCTTTTTCTTTCAGGTAGTCGGTCAGACGCCCAACGTTGTAATCCATACAGTGGACCTGGGCGGCATAAACAGCCATTCTTTTATCCAGTTCAATTTGTTCTTCTTCGGTCAATTCATCCCATTGACGGCCTTCCCATTGGGCAAGTCCCCATTTTTCATCGACCAGCTTCATCTCTATCATACGTTTCAGTCGGGCTTCACGTATTTTTTTTGCCAGCCTTTGCGGTATTTACCGACGAATTTGTCGATATCTGCCTGTTTGGCATGTAAAGGCCAATGGGGGGGGCATTATATGCCAGGTAAAGAAAGAAAGGTTTGCCGTCTTTCGGTCGCTCGTCGACAAACTTAATGGCATAATCGGTAAATGCGTCTGTCGTGTAATAAGGTTGGTCGGGTGGAGGTAGTTGTTTATTATCCAATGTCAGATTGCGGTCGCCATGGGGACGCAGGTAGCTGGACGCACCGGACAAGATACCGTAGTAATGTTCAAAACCCCGTTGCAATGGCCATTTTTCTTCTCCATGCATGCCTACATGCCATTTGCCAGTCATATAAGTATGATAGCCAGCCTCTTTCAACACTTCGGCTATCGTGACACAATTACGGTTTAAGAATCCCATATATCCATGTACCCCATGGTCTTCGGCAGACTTAGGGTCTTCCGACATCATGCCGATACCTGCCTGTTGAGGATATAAGCCCGTCAGTAAACTGGCACGCGAAGGACAGGATCGTCCTGTGTCGCAGAAATGGGTGAAGCGTACTCCCTGGCTGGCTAGCTTGTCAAGATTGGGAGTCGGGATTTCCCCTCCGTAGCAACCGAGATCGGAATATCCCATATCATCCACCATAATTAAAACAATGTTGGGCTGCTTTTCCTGTTGAGCTATTGTCGGTAAAGAGAACAGAGATAGGCTTCCTAATAATAAAGTATGTTTTTTCATATCAATTTGTAGTTATATCACGAAGGTAATCATTTCTTTTGTTTTCGCACACACAATATGCCTTGTAGTTTTAAAAAATGCTTTATATTTGCCACATATCATGAAACACTATTAGGAAATGAACACATTAGGAAATGTCGGTCAGAAAATGACCCAATACAGATGGACAATCTGTGCCATGTTGTTTTTTGCAACAACGGTGAACTATCTTGACCGTCAGGTTTTATCCCTCACCTGGGATGAATTTATTAAACCGGAATTCCATTGGAACGAATCACATTACGGTACGATTACTTCTGTCTTTCTATTGTATATGCTCTTTGTATGTTGTTTGCCGGTCGGTTTATCGATTGGATGGGTATGAAAAAAGGGTATCTCTGGTCGATAGGGGTTTGGTCCGGAGGGGCTTGTTTGCATGCACTCTGCGGGGTAGTTACTGAAAATTATGTAGGTATGCACAATGCCGCCGAGATGATTGCTGCTACTGGCGATGTAGTGGTTGTTCTGGCAACAGTCAGTATGTATTGTTTCCTGGTGGCACGTTGTGTGCTGGCATTGGGTGAAGCCGGAAACTTTCCGGCAGCTATTAAGGTGACAGCCGAATATTTTCCGAAGAAAGATCGTGCTTATGCAACTTCTATATTTAATGCAGGTGCCTCTATTGGTGCTTTAATAGCTCCACTGTCTATTCCGCCGTTAGCTAAATGGCTGGGGTGGGAGATGGCTTTCATCGTGATTGGTGCGCTTGGTTTTGTTTGGATGGGTATGTGGGTATTCATGTACACTGCTCCGAACAAAAGCAAACATGTCAATGCCGCCGAGTTGGCGTATATCGAGCAGGATAAATACGAAGAAGGAGTCGCTCCCGAACTGCCTGAAGAAGATCAGAAGAAAATAGGCTTCTGGCAATGTTTCAGCTACAAACAAACCTGGGCGTTCATTTCCGGTAAATTTATGACAGACGGCGTCTGGTGGTTCTTCCTGTTCTGGACTCCTTCGTATTTGAATACACAATTCGGTATCAAGACTTCCGACCCGTTGGGGATGGCATTGATCTTTACCTTGTATGCCGTTACGATGCTTTCTATTTACGGAGGTAAGCTACCGACTATCTTTATAAACCGTACCGGAATGAATCCGTATGCTGCCCGTATGAAAGCGATGTTGATCTTTGCCTTCTTCCCATTAGTGGCGTTACTGGCGCAGCCGTTGGGTACTATTTCTCCCTGGTTCCCGGTTCTATTGATCGGTATTGACGGAGCTGCCCACCAATCCTGGTCGGCTAATATATTCTCCACTGTGGGCGATATGTTCCCTAAATCGGCGATCGCAAGTATTACGGGTATCGGTGGCATGGCTGGTGGTGTCGGTTCGATGATCTTGCAGAAAGCTGCGGGCAATTTGTTTGTTTATGCTGATGAAACCCGGATGACCTTTATGGGATTTGAAGGCAAACCGGCCGGCTACTTTGTTATCTTCTGCGTATGCTCTGTTGCTTATCTGATCGGATGGGTAATAATGAAAACATTGGTTCCTAAGTATAAGGTGATTACGTTGGGTTGATTATGGATGCAGTATGAAAAATATGAGCATATAAGCGGAACTTATATGAATTTAATAAATATATTAT
>JAJPZM010000317.1 GCA_021204335.1 Parabacteroides sp.
TATTTAAACTTTCCTGTTCTATATACTGATGTTACAGAAATATGGAAATTAGAAAGACATCAAAGATATATTGTTAATATAGCAGGTGTTTATTTCCAAAGCTTTGGATTATTCACATTACTAATCACTTACATATTGACTGATAATGAGATTATAAAGTACTTAATTCTGATTATGAACTTCGGATTTTTAATAACCCTAAACCCCTTTTTCAAGTTCGATGGTTACTGGATCGCTTCCGACCTATTGGGTGTACCCAACCTGCGTTCCCGTTCAAAAGAGTTGCTATCCTATTGGTATAAACGACTACGCAAACAACCGATAAACCGCATGCCGTATCTATTTCAAATACGTCCAGTTGCCAAATACAGTTTATTGATTTACTCTGTTGTAGTAAACCTGTTTATGGGTTTCTACTTTTTCTATCTCATTCCCAATTTCTTATACAAATTTATTTGTACATTTCCGGAAGCAGTCAATGAATTGATTCTTTATTTATCCAACAGGATGACTCCTCCGTTTGCCCTACTACGTAATATCGGATCTCAACTGCTATTCTTGGTATTGATCGGGTATCTGCTTTGGAAGTTGGTTCAACCTTTAGTAAAACGATATGTCACAAAGTAATCTGGGTAGAACTCACTGGAAATATACCAGCATAGCTATTCTATTTATTGTAGTAGTGGCTATGCTTTTGTTTCAGGCAGAAGATAAACTAAAAATCTGCTTATTGTTGCTAATCGGTAGTTTTATTCTGTTACGTCCGCTCCCTTTCCGGCAATGGACGATGGCTGATGGGTGTCTTTGCCTAATCACGGCTTACGACATGTTTTCATGCTTGAACACAGCATGTACAACACCCGCCATTTCTTACAGCCTGCTGTCTCTTTTTTGCTTGACAGCTTATTTCGTACTACGCAAGCTCTTTTGCTCTGCGCAGGCTCTGCGACTACTCCAACAAGGCAGTTATCTACCCATCGGAGTAGCTTTATTACTGGCAATCTGTTCTTTCTTTGTCTTCCGGCAATCTGTATTGGGTGTCGGTTTTCAAGATACTTACCATTTTCGTTTCCTGTTCCATCCACTGGGATATATCACCAACGTATGGGCGGAAGTGTTGCTGATTCTGTTGGGATGGGTGTGCTTAGTCCGTAAATATTCCGGGATCTTTATTTTCCTGACAGTATTGGCCATACTCTTTTCTTTTTCACGAGGAGTTTATATCGCACTTGGGGTCTATTTGATTAGTTGGCTGCTGTTTGTAAAGTCCAAACAGGAAAAAATTCGTTTGTTTGCGGTCAGTATGATTGCCATCCTGCTAACCAGCCTATTTTTCCCTGACGAAATGAAGACTACTTTACAAATGAACAGCACCGCCTCCCAACAGCAAAGTACCGAAGGACGAATCAACGCAACACAAATTGGCTGGGAGATGTTCAAAAAGCGTCCTTTATTGGGATATGGCAACAAGAACTACACCTTCGCCATCGACAGGACACTGAACCAGGACAGTACGCTGCCTTATACATCGTTCGCTCCCAACATCGTCGTACAGCTATTGATTGAAAAAGGCATCATCGGCCTCCTGCTTTACCTGCTGTTGGCACTGGCTGTCTGCCGGACAATCCGGAAACAATGGGGACAACCGGAAAGTCGTATGATTGCCTGTCTCCTACTGACATTGGCTGTTAAGGAAATGGCACAGGCGACATTACTTTCCACACCTTTCAGTTTGTTTATGATATATGCCGTATTGGCTTTTCTGCAAAAAGAAGAGATATCTGCCGAAGTGAAAGAGGACAGGCAAACAGCGTCAATATATGTGGTTCCGGGTATTGCCATAATCTGTTACTTGGGCTGGCTTGCCTTTGCTTTTGTACAAGATCGGGACAAATCTTACCAGCAACAAAGCATGGCAGCCTGGGAGAAAGGCGAATTTGCAGAGGCTATCCGCCTAATGAAACAGACAAGCGAACGGACGCCTAACCTGATCAACCGAAGTTTGCTCTACATGAAATATTACCGGAAAGCAAAAGCCCCGGAATACTTGCAAGCAGCGGAGCAGGCTTTGTTGCAAGCCGGTCGCCGGCAACCGGAAGATGTACAATCCGTTATCTGCTGGCATGCCTGTATCTCGATCGCAAAGAATTCGACAAAGCCTATCCGATAGCGGAAGAACTGGCTACTAATTATCCGAAGAACTCGCTCTATCTCTGCGCCCTCTCGGATGCTTTGTATCAACAAGGAAAGAAAGAGGCTGTCTGGCAGCCATTGGTAAACGCCATCCTCTACACTCCCCGTCTGTTGACCGGAAAACGCATCCGGGATTTACGGCAGAATGATCCGGTATTTTATCACACCCTACAACTACATTTATCCGCCTTAACCCCGTCTCCGGACAACAGCCCCACCGACTATGCCCGTTTGGGTTATATCGCCCGGTGGTGTGGCAATAATTCCATAGCAGAGGGATATCTCCGAAAAGCAGTAGACGACCTGCCCAACCTGGCCACTCCCTGGCATTTACTGGGTGACGACAACAAATACCGCCTGTTGCTCTTCGGCGCCTTCCAGAAAGACCTACTATCCACCGATCTGCCGGAAGAAAAGGATATGAGCGATGACCTTCTATTCAAAATGGCCTATCAACCGAAGTTTGCGAATTGGCATGGTGGAAAGCTATTAATCGTTTCAGTACTTTGACTATGCACTGTGAAAAGTGCAATTATCATGCAAATTTGCACTATTCTCAGTGCAATTGATTATATTTGCAGAAACACATAAAGAATATGGAAAAGTTACAAGCCAGTTTCGATGCAATGTTACGTACCATACCTGCCACATTTCATCGATATATGTTCAACCGCATTAATTGGAACAACCGCCTGTTGGGATTGGTCGGGCCACGTGGCGTAGGGAAAACTACGTTGATGTTGCAATATGCCAAAGAGAAGCTGAATAGGAACACCACCTTATTCGTTAATGCCGACGACTTATATTTTTCGGCCCACCATTTAGTGGAGTTGGCTGATGAATTTGTGAAACAAGGGGGAACCCACCTTATTATTGACGAGATTCATAAATACAAAGATTGGGCTCGCGAGTTAAAATTGATGTATGATTACCATGCAGATCTAAAAATATATTTTACCGGCTCTTCCATTCTTGATATTAATAAAGGATCGGCAGACTTGAGCCGACGAGCTATTGTCTATTCTATGCAAGGACTTTCGTTTCGTGAATATCTGAAGATGTTTCATCAGATAGAAATTCCGATTTATACATTAGCGGATATCTTACAACATCGTATAGAGCTCCCTGAGAAATTTCGTCCTTATGCCCATTTCCAATCCTATTTAGAAGAAGGATACTATCCATTCTCTAAAGAAGATCAATTCCATATACGCCTGCAACAAGTAATAAACAAAACGCTGGAAGTCGATATTCCACAATATTCCGAAATGAGTGTGTCGACAGCACGCAAATTGAAGCAGTTGCTCACAATCATAGCGCGAAGCGTACCATTCAAACCCAATATGAGCAGCATTGCAACCATGTTAGGAGTAAGCCGCAACAATTTATCCGACCACTTTCTTTACCTCGAAGAAGCCGGACTAATCTCACAATTACGCGATAACACCGGTGGTATCAGAGGGCTGGGCAAGGTAGATAAAGTCTATTTGGATAACCCTACCCTTATATACTGCTTAGGCCATGAAACATCAGACATCGGCAACATCAGAGAAACATTCTTCCTGAATCAAACGCGTGTGGAGCAAGATGTCATCACCTCGGCTATTTCAGACTTTCAAATAGGCGACTATACTTTTGAGGTGGGAGGAAAGAATAAAAAACAGAAACAACTGCAAGGCACGGAGAACGGCTTTGTCGTAAAAGACAATATCGAACAAGGCTATATGAATGTAATCCCTTTGTGGCAGTTCGGACTTAATTATTGACATTTCAATCCTTTATCGCCAGACAATCCCGGAGATCTCCTGCTATCTCCAGCTAAGTCGATTTCGTGTTTCCGGCAGGTAATATCTTTGTCATGTTCTCGAGAACAAACAAAGTATTATCTATTAACACTAAAAATTTAAAGACTATGTCAGTAAAGTATCGTTTAGTAAAAAGAATCAATTTGGGAAAAGATCAGAAAGATAACCCTCAAAAGTTGTATGCACAACCAATCTATTCAGACCTGGTGAGTTTTGAAGAATTATTGGGTGAGATCAGTGAAGCCGGTATCCCTTCCAACCAGGTAAAGGGAGTGGCCGACCGTATGGTTCACCTGTTCCGTAAACACCTGGCAGCCGGTCGCCGGGTGCAGTTCGGCGAGTTTGGTAACTTCCGTTACGGGGTAGGCTCGACCGGATCCCTTACGGAAGAAGAATTTTCAACTTCCATGATCAAAACTCCACGAATTGTTTTCAGCCCGGGTTCCGCCCTGCGCAAAGCCCGCAAAGAAACCAGTTTCGAGAAAAAAGGAGTTATTACTACCTCCAACGGCAATGACAACGCAGACGACGACGATGACAGACCGGTAATCGAATAGAAACTCAAATCCGATTAAAAGGGGATATGCTTGAAAAAAAGGTATCCCCTTTTTCTATATTAACCCTCCGGCGAACAATTCCCCTTTCCATATACAACCCAATCAATTTATTATTTACCTTTGCCACAAATCAAAAAAAATTCTACAGACCATGAAACACAGGCATACAACACTTATAATCTTTCTTTTACTGGCCATCTTTACGATTTCATGTAGTCAAGGCAAGAAATCGGATCCCCCCTCTTTTTCTGTTGATTTAGATAATATGGCAGATGCTATACAATACTCCCAGTTTGTGAAATCGTTAGATTACATCGAACTCAACACAAACGACTCGTGTATAATATCCGGTGTCAAAAATATATTCCTGGACGATGATACCCTCATTATGCTTGACGAGAAAAAAGCGGGTATCTTAATCTTTACATCCGAAGGAAAACTGATCAATCAGATTAATCATTATGGTAACTCTCCTGAAGAACTCATCAAAATAATGGGGTTTACTATCGATCCCATTCTAAACCATATATACGCACTGGATATTATGTCGCAAAAAATAAACACCTACAATTATAAGGAAGAATTTATAGAATCGAAAAAGACGACTTTATATATTCGAGATTTTGCTGTATTAAAAGATGAGATCTTTTTATTCATATTACCTTTTTACAGTGAAAATACGCCTTATGGAATATGGATTACCGATAACAACAACAATTTCATTAAAATAATAAAATGTGATATACCTAAAGA
>JAJPZM010000187.1 GCA_021204335.1 Parabacteroides sp.
ATGGCATTCCTGACTACCCCCCCCCAAAACAACTGAACAAAATAACAATCAATCCGAATACCCAACCCGGAAAAACAGACCTCCGATCAATCAGCATATCATTAGTAACAATATCTTTTACACCTTCATCTTTTACTTGGATAGATATATCTGTTTCCTGCTTATCTCTATTCGCCTCTGTTGCAACCGATCGTTTTTGTTCCGAATGAATATCTGCCTGGGTAGTTTTTACAATATACTGATTACCGATACTATCCGGCTTTGAAAGTTCCGTTACAGTTATTACCGCCGTTCCTTTGCATTCGATCAACTCTGTAATAACCTGCTGAACAGATTCTGTAATATGGGAACTGTCCTTTTTACTACTGATAGCCGCACTAATCGTTTCCGATTTGTAACTATGCTTTCTTGTACCACACCCGGAAAAAAGGAACAAACATAATACCATACAAAACAACACCTGCATCCTATTGTATCCCTTCTCTTTCAACGAGAGATGCAGAAACCTGCGTTTTTATAGATAATAGCCTGGTCGAAAGTCAATCCGGATTTTAACAGGATTTCCAGTAAGCGGCCCGGGCCTTCGGGGATATAGCAGTCGGCTGCCTCCCCTTTTAGGTGCTGGCTGTTGCCTACACCACCGGCCAGGCGGTTGACTGCTGCACTACGATAACCACTAAGAACAGCAATCGGGCCATTATATAAACCTCTCAACGGCTCCAGCAGACGGGTTGCCAGATAGCCAAGTGCATGAAGGGCGGCGGGCGGCGGTTCATCATCCAATTCGTTATCTACGGCGATACGGCTGTAAGTCATTTCTTCTTTGCTGAAATGTTCGCTCAGCTTGGTTTTGTTTGTTTTGTCAGTCATGGCTATTGATTTTAAATTTATATGTATAATCCACTCCGAAAAGTGCTCCGGCAAAGGTGCTGATCTCGCCAAAGGCTACCAGCACGCTACTATCTATCATCCCGTCAGGGTCTACCCAAAAACCACTAAAGAGAAGGACAATCCCACTCAATGTGAGCAGGATTGCAATAATCAATTGAACCGTAATCCGTTTCATACGCCTTTGCTTTTAACTGTCGACCATCGTTTGTCAACTGTCATCCTACTCGATTACCGGTCTGTCATCATCTTCATCTCCGCCCTTCTCATCCTCCTTCTTTTCCACCAACTTTTCAAAGCTGGCCTGGCTTTTGATGGTTCGGAGCGCTTTGCCCGGGAAAAAGCGGATCTTCGGTTCACGAATCAAACTCGTATCAAATGATTTTTCGTCGATTACTCCGGTCGAGCCGATCGTAAAACGAAACGTTCCCAATTCACCTACACTCACCCGGCGGCCATGTTGCAGATGGCGCACCAGTACCACATTCAAGCGGTCGAGCACCGCCTTCACCCCGGCACTTCCCACGCCGCTACTGTCGCTCACTTCCTCTATCAACTCAGGAAACGCAATAAAGTCACCCGACACAATCTGCGCATACTTCTTTTCCGGAACTTCGGCCTTGTCTTCGCCCAAGTTTTTTAACTACCAATTTGTATTTTACACTCATGATTTAATAATTAATAGATGAATACTAATACCTTTACCAGCGCTGGTATGACAAAGATAAACCGATAAAAAAAATGGAATCTGCGCAAATATCAAAAGATAAAGGGTACACAAAGCAAATAGCCCTGCGCTTCAAACAGAAACAGGATGTAATTGATTGATATTTGAGAAGGCTAAAAACGGAGAGATTTAAGGTTTGTTAGCTAACCGGATGATTTTCGGGATCATTATCCCAATTATCTCTTAACTCGATAAAATAAGTAAAATCATCGGAGGTTAAGCCGTTTTGGCTAAGTATGTCAGCGTAATACTCTACGGATTTATCTATTTGGAAAGCCAGAAGCATGGAGAATGAGAGGCGGATCAAGAAGGGCTCGTAGTCGTCCTGATTTCCTTCGACATAAGTAAACAACTTTTGCATCAGTTTAGGCTCGTACAATTTGTATCTGAGTGAACCGAGCACTGCCTCTTTCAATAAATAATCCAGTGTTTTTTGTTTGTTATGGAAAAACAGGTGGGTAAGAAAATCACGATAATATTGGGGCAGTATCGCCCAATCGCAAAAGGCCGCACTTACGGCAGCCTTTTTATACACTTCTTGCTCTGATTCAGGCAAGTTTTTCAATAATGACTTAAACATTCTTACGGATGGTACAGCTGTACCGAACAATTCTTTTAGTTTATTATACATAATGCTTTCAGACAGGGGGTTATAACCTGTCTGAAAGCATTTGAACGAACCCTACGGATTCAGTTTTTCCAACAACCCTTTACCCGGTTTGAACTTGGCGCTCAAACGGGATCGGATCATACAAGATTGACCGGTACACGGATTGCGCCCTGCGCGTTCCGACTGTTCCCACAACAGGAAAGTGCCGAAACCTTGCAACACCAGGCTACTATCCTCCTTTAGTGCATCCCCCAAAGAAGCCTGAAAGGCATTAATAAAACGCCGGGCTTCCTGCTGAGTGGTACCCATCCGTTCGGATATACGAATGGCCAGCTCTGTCTTATTCATATTGTTTATTTATTAATTAAGATATAATGCCCCAAGATTGTTATAGCGATATTATAAATATTATAGCGATATTACAGGTCTATTTGCCGTCTGCTTCAGCTGACGGTTTGAAGGCTGCTCTCTGATTTGGCTTCAACCACATTTCTTTAAAGATCAAGAGAATCATCTTAAGAAATGGGACTAAAGTCCAAAGAGAGAGACATTAAATCATCCGTCAGTTAAAACTGACGGCAAGGAAACCTGTAATGACTTAGCCACTAAAATCACTCAGGTTCTATTGACTGAAATCTCAATTTTCTTACACATAGGCTCAACTTAACCAAACCTCAAACTGTCTATAAAATCTGAATAATTCGGATAACGGGAAAATTTGCTTCCTTTTATTCTTGGATGCAACGCACTGGGTAGCCGCCGGCACGGGCGCGACCGACCGAATTCCACGAATTACGAGTGAAGTATGTGTCTCTGATAAAGATACCATCGCTCGAAACCGACGACGACCAGTAGAAGCCGTACCCCTACATCCTCGGCTTCTCCGGTATCATAGCTGCGAGCGCCCGCCGCAGGAAAAATAAGATTATTGTCTGCTTCTGCACCAATAACAACCATAACCGTACCATTATTTTCACCCTTGGTAGATGATGTCCTGATAACCTCCCATTCATCAACAGTCGGAACACGCCAACCATCAGGACAAGGATCATAGTCCTTCACTTTTAAAGGAACTGTCGTTGTGCCGGCTACTTCATTCTTATTCCATAAATTCTGATACCAGGCATCAGTAACCACATCTCCTTTGGCCGGATTATCCATTTGGGATGTAAACAATAACCAGTTATATTGCGTATCACGTCCGTGTGTAGCAGTCGTTCCTCTAATGATAAATTTGCTCTGCCAATTTAAATTAGATTCAAAGTCAGCCAAAGCACCCTGCCCTGTAGGCCAACCGACTTCTGCTACATTTGCTGTATCCATAGCAGTAGCCAAAGGCATTTTAAAGCCTGTTTTACGACCCCACTGATAATAATAACCACATTGATTGAATATAGCAGTACGTTGATCATCCGACAAAGCATCCCAAGCTTTCTGAGTCTTTACTTCTGGGATTGATGACGCTACCTGAGTTGCCCCCACATTCACCGGAGCCCAGAAATATTCCTTACCATTTTTGTTTCTCATCAATACCGGTTTCAGACCTGTTTTATCATAATCCGGTCTGAAACAAATACGAATCGTATCGCAGATCGTAGCTGCGTTTGTATTCTGAATCAGGATTAAAGCATCGGAAGGAACTGTTGAGTTACTCTTCAATTCATCCAATTTAGCCTTCGAGAAGTCGATCGTATATTTACGTTTCAAAATAGGAGATGCTTTCGTAAAGCCTTCCAGTTCACCTTTAGTCACTAAATCCTCAACACTTAACCAAGTTGCACCACTGCGGCCTACATACTGTATCGCAAATTCGCTATCTTGATTACCTTCGGCCGTAAAGCTCAACGTTCCTGTAAAAGCATTAAGATCAGTAATCTCAATACGCTTGTCTGTACGGGTAGCACCGACTATTTGTTCATCTTCTGTTAAATCTTTCAACACCGGCGCTACCTTCTTCGGTTCGATAGTCATTGTATCCCCTACTGCATTTGTCCAGTCTTCCACCTCTATACCGAATGAAACGGTTGTTGAATCCTGAGATGGACGAATCTTTATGGTGTAAAGGTTATTACGGCCGATAGGCAACTGTTCCTTCACGCCTGTTGCCGGATCTTCCTTCATAAACTCTACGCGCTGAGCCACCGGAGTACCGTTGAATGCACCGTTGATCTGGATGGCTGTTGCGTTAGTAGTGTTTGCATTTTCATACATATATAGGGTATCCAGGCGCTGGTAGACGATATCAGCTTCATTAGTTTCGACCTCGTTGCTTACATTATATTCCACAACCTTATCCTTTACCAACATTTCATCTACCACATCTATGTTAAGAGAAGTCATATCCGGAAGCAAAGCCGATTGCGCTTTAGCATTCAATACCTAAGCTGATGTCAAACGAAATCCTTTTGCGGCATTCGTATTATACGCTTCGTTGACCACATCCACGCGGGCTACCAGACGATCCATTTTGAAGTTGACCTCGGCTGCTTCCCCTTCTTTCAAGTCGTTCTTCTCTACAGTGCCCAGCATCAAAAGAGGTTTTTCAAGGTTCTTCTTGTCTGCTATGGCCTTGCTCATAGTGGCTTCCAAAGCACTTCTTGTCGTAATGCCGGACAAGTCGAGCCCATTTTCTGCATAGTTTGCCAAAGCAACCATAACCACTTTCTGGTCACCGTTCATCTTCATTTTAAACTTTGCGGTATAACTGCCCGGCGTATCGGGAGTCGTTTCCTTGGGTTGTTCCAGCAAACCGTCTACCGTTCCGGGAGTTTTCGTACTCTGGAAAAGCTGGAGGTTCGTCTCGCTACCAACCTGTACGAAGAAAGCGATGCTCTCGATCTTCTTTTCATCATCAAACGCAGCCATACGTTTTGGTTCATCCGCTTTTGTGGCAGGAGTTTTTACACTGTAAAAGTTCGTTGCTATCAACGCCGTTCCCGGTTCGACATAGTCGGTATTTACTTTTACTACTTCTTCGTCGCTGTTACAAGAGGCTAACCCCGTCAGCAACAACGCTAATACTAATAGTCTTTTTTCGTGATTTATTA
>JAJPZM010000238.1 GCA_021204335.1 Parabacteroides sp.
AACATTCATATGATGTTCAATAAATCAACGGACATCATGCGGATAATCATAAAATAAATAATGAAGAAGGCTTTTTGTAAGGCACTTCTTCGCCTGGCCGGGTGGAAACTGGGGCCGGTGGGCGAAGATGTGCCTAAGTGTGTTATTTGCGTTGCTCCGCATACCAGCAACTGGGACTTTATCGTCGGCAAGTTGTTTTATACGTCAGTAGGGCGCAACGCTAGTTTTCTGATTAAAAAAAAGATTGGTTCTTTTTCCCTTTTAATTTATTATTTCGTGGTTGGGCGGTGTTCCGGTAGACCGGAATAAGCGGACTTCGGTGACCGACCAGATGGTTGAAGAATTTAATAAACGCCGGATATTCCAGTTGGCTGTTACCCCCGAGGGTACACGTAAAAAAGGCGGAAGAATGGAAAAAAGGATTTTATTATATTGCCGAGAAAGCACATGTTCCTATTCTGATCGCCTATCTCGATTATAAGAAGAAAGAGGCAGGGTTTAAAGGAACATTTTATCCGACCGGGAATATTGAAAAGGATATTCATACAATTCGAGAATATTATCAGGATGTGACAGCTTGTCACCCTGAGAATTTCGTAAAAGTTTAATTTTACTATTATGGCAGACAGTTTACGTATCAGTATGATTCAGTCCCATATCATTTGGGAAGACAGAGACGAGAATTTAGGGTATTACGGAGAGTTACTCCGGCGAGTGAGTGGAAAAACGGATATTGCTGTTCTTCCCGAAACCTTTACCACCGGTTTTTCCATGGAAGTGGAAAAGCTGGCTGATACGATGGACGGCCCGACTGTTCCGACTATAAAGGAATGGGCCCGAAAATATAACCTGGCTGTTGTGGGTAGTTTTATTGCGAAAGAGGGCGATGCCTATTTTAATCGCGCTTTCTTTATTACGCCGGAAGGTGAGGAATATTACTATGATAAGCGCCATTTATTCCGGATGGCCGGCGAAGATAAACATTTCATGGCCGGAGACAAACAGACAATAATAACGTATAAGGACTGGAATATCTGTTTGCAGGTTTGTTATGATCTTCGTTTCCCGGTATGGAGCCGCAACGTGAACAACGGGTATGACCTATTAATATATGTGGCAAACTGGCCTGAACCCCGTAAAAAGGTGTGGAAAACCTTGTTGCCGGCCAGGGCTATAGAAAATATGGCGTATGTATGCGGTGTAAACAGGGTGGGCATCGATGGTAAAGGTTTTACTTACCGGGGCGATTCCATGGTCTTTTCTCCGAAAGGGAAAAAGCTGGCGGATGCCGGGAAGCGGGAAGAAATTACCCGTACCTGCACATTGACTAAAGGTGATCTGGATGATTTGCGTACGAAATTCCCCGCCTGGAAGGATGCGGATACTTTTACTATTGAATAAAAAGAATTTATCAAGCTAAATGAAAAAAGCGACTGCCGGATAAAACCGACAATCGCTTTTTCTCTTATGTGGGTAATTGTAATTATTACTTCACTTCTTCGAAGTCAACATCTGTTACGCCACCGTCTTTGTTTCCGCCGGCGTTGTTGCCCTGTTGCTGCTGTCCGAAGTCAGGTCCCGGTTGTGCACCGCCTTGAGCGTTCTGGGCATTATACATTTCCTGGCTGGCAGCCTGGAATACTGTATTCAGTTCGGCCATGGCAGCATCGATACCTGCAACATCCTGTGCTTTGTGAGCTTCTTTCAACTTGTTCAAGGCTGCTTCGATCGGAACTTTCTTATCTGCCGGAAGTTTGTCACCCAGGTCTTTCAGCTGTTTTTCAGTCTGGAAGATCATGCTGTCTGCCTGGTTCAGCTTGTCGATACGTTCTTTTTCTTTTTTATCTGCTTCTGCGTTGGCAGCAGCTTCGTCTTTCATACGTTTTACTTCGTCGTCGCTCAAACCGCTGGAAGCTTCGATACGGATGCTCTGTACTTTGCCTGTACCTTTATCTTTGGCCGATACGTTCAGGATACCGTTTGCGTCGATGTCGAAAGTAACTTCGATCTGAGGTACACCACGCTGTGCAGCAGGTATTCCGTCGAGGTGGAAACGGCCGATAGACTTGTTATCCTTTGCCAAAGAACGTTCACCCTGCAGGATGTGGATTTCTACAGACGGCTGGTTGTCGACAGCAGTTGTAAATGTTTCCGATTTCTTGGTCGGGATAGTCGTATTGGCTTCGATCAGCTTAGTCATCACGCCACCCATTGTTTCGATACCCAATGACAGCGGAGTAACATCCAGCAACAATACATCTTTTACTTCACCGGTCAATACACCACCCTGAATAGCAGCACCGACAGCTACCACTTCGTCCGGGTTCACACCTTTTGAAGGAGCTTTGCCGAAGAACTTCTCAACGATGGCCTGTACAGCCGGGATACGTGTAGAACCACCTACCAGGATCACTTCATCGATATCGGAAGTGCTCAAACCAGCATCTTTCAATGACTGACGGCAAGGTTCGATACAAGCCTGGATCAGGCTGTCTGCCAATTGTTCGAATTTAGCACGAGTCAGTGTTTTAACCAAGTGCTTTGGAATACCGTTCACCGGTATGATATACGGCAAGTTGATTTCTGTACTTGTTGTGCTTGACAGTTCGATCTTAGCCTTTTCAGCAGCTTCTTTCAGACGTTGCAAAGCCATCGGGTCCTTACGCAGGTCGACACCTTCTTCACGCTGGAATTCTTCAGCCAACCAATCGATGATTACATGGTCGAAGTCGTCACCACCCAGGTGAGTATCACCGTTAGTTGATTTTACTTCGAATACGCCGTCACCCAGTTCCAGGATTGAGATATCGAATGTACCGCCACCAAGGTCGAATACAGCGATCTTCATATCTTTGTTAGTCTTGTCAAGACCGTAAGCCAAAGAAGCGGCCGTCGGTTCGTTTATGATACGGCGAACATTCAGACCTGCGATTTCACCGGCTTCTTTTGTAGCCTGACGCTGAGCATCGCTAAAATAAGCAGGCACTGTGATTACAGCATCTGTTACTTCCTGTCCCAGATAATCTTCTGCAGTTTTCTTCATTTTTTGAAGAACCATGGCTGAGATTTCCTGCGGAGTGTACAGGCGTCCTTCGATGTCAACACGCGGAGTATTGTTATCGCCGCGTACTACTTTATAGGGTACGCGATTAATTTCTTTCTGAACCTGATCGTACGTTTCACCCATGAAACGTTTGATAGAGAATATTGTTTTTTCAGGATTGGTGATAGCCTGACGTTTTGCGGGATCACCTACCTTACGTTCGCCGCCTTCTACGAATGCAACGATTGAAGGAGTAGTTCTTTTACCTTCGCTGTTAGCAATAACAACTGGTTCGTTACCTTCCAGTACGGCAACACATGAATTAGTTGTTCCTAAGTCGATACCAATAATCTTTCCCATAATTTGATAATATTTTAATTGTTATTATTTTCGTCTTTGCTTTTTCTCTTGTCGAGTTGCACCAATGATTATACAAAACGTATGCCAAAGTAACAATGCCGGGTTCCGAATTGTTCTTGCTGGCAGAAATAATGACAATACGGCAGATTATGGGGGCATATTGCATAAAAAGCCCCGGAACAATTAATTCCGGGGCCTTTCTTACTTCATTTTCTTTTCCTCCATCATGTCCAGTTCGTTTTTGTCGGAATCAATAAATTTGTATTCCAGAAAACCTAGACTTTGATTGGGGATGACTTTTATACCCATTGAGTATTTCAGTTTCCATTTCATGCTAAGGGGGTAGAGCCCCTTGTTTACGAATGCTACTACGTAGGGATGTACGTGCAGGGCGAATTTCTTCACATTGTGTTTGTTTACCAAACAATCGATTTTACCTTCCAGGCTATCGGTAAATAAAATCGAAGGCTTAATAGTGCCTGTGCCAAAACAGGTCGGGCACAATTCCGTTGTGTCCACATCCATCGCCGGGCGTACCCGCTGGCGTGTGATCTGCATCAAACCGAACTTACTTAAAGGCAAGATATTGTGTTTAGCCCGGTCGTTAACCATTGCTTTAGACATGTGTTCGAACAGCTTCTGCCGGTTGGCAGCTTCTGCCATATCGATAAAGTCGACCACGATGATACCGCCCATATCGCGCAGGCGAAGCTGGCGTGCAATTTCGTCGGCGGCGGCAGTGTTTACGTCGATAGCCGTTTTTTCCTGGGCATCGCTTCCTTTGGAACGGTTGCCGCTGTTCACGTCTATTACATGCATGGCCTCGGTATGCTCGATGATCAGGTAAGCTCCACTTTTATACGTAACCGTACGGCCGAACAGCGATTTGATCTGCTTGGTGATGCTGAAATTATCGAAGATAGGCAATTCACCGGTATATCGTTGTACGATATCTTCCCTTCCGGGAGCAATCAGGCTGATATAATCGCGTATGTTATGATAAACGTCCGCGTCGTTTACGTAAATGTTTTGGAAAGACGGATTGAAAATATCGCGAAGCAGGGCGACCGTACGGGCTGTTTCCTCATACACGATCGACGGAACTTTTAGTTTTGGAACCTTTACGATATTATTTTCCCACCGTTTCACTAATGTCTTTAATTCATGGTCGAGTTCAGCTACACGTTTTCCTTCGGAAGAAGTACGTACGATCACGCTGAAATTTTTCGGCTTGATGCTCTGGATTAACTGCCTCAAACGGGCACGTTCCTCGCTCGACTTGATTTTAGTGGAGACAGAGACCTTGTCGGCAAATGGTATCAGAACGATGTATCTTCCGGTAAAAGACAGCTCGGAAGTCAGTCGTGGACCCTTTGTTGAAATCGGCTCTTTGACAATCTGTACCAACACCTCTTGTCCTACTTTCAGCACGTTGCTGATGCTTCCGTCTTTTTCAATTTCGGGAAGTATCTGTGTCTTTGCAATAGCCGGCATCTTTTTGGGATCGCCAAGCGCCTGTTTGAGGAACTTTTGTTGGGTGTTGAAGTTCGGACCTAAGTCCAGATAGTGAAGAAATGCGTCCTTTTTACACCCTACATCAATGAAAGCAGCATTCAACCCGGGCATCAGTTTCTTTACTTTGCCAAGATAGATATCGCCAACGGCAAACGAGACATTGCGGGCTTCCTTCTGAAGTTCCACAAGGTTTTTGTCTTCCAATACGGCAATAGATACCTCTTTGGGTTGTACATCAACTACTAATTCACTGATCACTTAATAAAAGAGGGATTTTTTTAATTCAGACCTTTCTAAATACGCAAAGAACAAACTTAAAAGGTCGCTTGTTAAGTTTGTTTTTTAGAGTTTT
>JAJPZM010000308.1 GCA_021204335.1 Parabacteroides sp.
AAACAATAACATTATTCTCCTATCCCATAAGCAGTACATTTTTAAAGTTAAACATTTATTTTTTAGGTATAATACATACTTTCTTTCCACTTATCTTATATTTTATCGGAGCAATGAGACGCATTGCTTCCATTACTTCTTCAATACTCTCCTGCCGGATCATAAAAGAAAGATGAGTAGAAGCAGCAAACTGGCCAGGACATTCGAAATCCATATTATAACGTCCCTTCATGCTGATCAGAATATCGGAGAGACAAGCATTATCGAACACCAGGCGGTCTTTGATCCAATCGGCATATAAACCGGCTTTTACCGCTTCAACGGAAGAAGATTGATCCATTTTCCGATATTTAAACAACTCGTTCGGTTTCAGGTAAACCGGTTCTTTTACAATCTTTCCCGATATTTTCACACTGCCGTTTAATAACGCAGTCTGCACAAATTCACCGTAAGAATAGTTGTTGACATTAAAACTGATACCAAACACCTCTACATCTATATCACCGGCCTGCACGATAAATGGTTTTTCCGCATCTTTTGCAACTTCAAAATAGGCTTCGCCTTCCAAATCGACCCATCTCCTGTCACCTGCGAAATGTTCTGGATAAGTCAGTCTCGTTTCCGAGTTCAGCCAGACAACCGACCCGTCCGGCAATATAAACCGACCTTTGCTTCCTTCAGCCGTTAACAGCCGGTTGTAGACTATGTCATCCTGATCAGAAGACTTTTCCCATCTACCTATACCATAGCCTATTCCCAGCAAAAGCAGCAATACGGCAACACCGCGTGTCCAACGTAAAACAACCGATAATGTTTTTTGCTTCGCTTGCGATTTTTTTTTCTATTCGTTCCTGCTCCTGCAAGATCCGTTTTTTCAGTTTTTCCAAAGCAACATCAACCTCCAACTCGTTGTCGGCTGTCACATTACAGGATAACCACAAGTCGCGGGTTACAATAAAATCATCCCGGTTACTATCCGCCTGTTTCAGCCATTGGAGCAACAATTTCTTATCCTCCAACCCCGCCGAGCCGTCTAAATAGTGTATTATGATTTCGTTTATATCGTGTGTATTTTCTCTCATTGCAGATGTTCTCCTTATATTAGTATATACAAAAAAGAAAGTTTTACCCTACCTCTCTCCCGGAAAAACTTCATTCAGGCAAAAAGAAAAAGGGACAAAACGGTCTATTGGGAACAAATAACGGCCAGTATCAATAAAGGGAACAAGTCTTTGCGGACAAGATGTTCCTTCAAGCCGTAAAGAGCTTTGCTTATCTGCTTTTCAACGGCTTTAATGCTAATACCCAGTTGCTCTGCAATTTCACGATTTTTCAATCCACAACTCCGGCTTAACATAAATATTTATGGCATTGAGGGGAAGGGTGTTTATATAAGACATGATTTCTTCTTCCAGTTCTTTCAACAACAGACTCTGCTCAGAGTTCTGTATATAAGATGAGACATACTGGTCCAATATATCCATCTCCCTTTCCGGTTCCAGAGAACATACATTCTGCGGCTTTTTATTCAGCGCATTCAGGGAGTGGGTATAAACAGCTCTGAAAAGATAAGACTTTATAGCGACATCCTCAAAACGGATACTCTCGCGTCGTTGCCAAAGTTCATAAAAGACATCCTGTATGATATCCTCAGCCAAGGCCTTATCGTCAACAAAACGGAAAGCATACGCCCGTAGCGGTTTATAAAAGCGTTTGAACAAAGCTTCCAACGCCATAAAATCCTGAACGTATCTTTCTGATAACATGAGTTTATATTATTTTACAAGCGACAAAAATAAGGATATTTTTCATTTACCACTGACAAGAAAGAAGAAATATTACAAACAAGAAAAGCTCCGGCAATATAATCGCTGGAGCTAACTTTTGTCTGTTTTCGCTCTTCGCAGAGATCGAACAGAAGAACTTTATTTCATTACTTTAGTATTAATATTTACCGCCTGTTCGCCTGTCGCAGGGTAATTGGTTTACAATGAAACCGCACGGTAAACAATTTAGAATTATTTGATTATAAATAATTGTTTATTTTACGATTGCCTTTACAGCACCTTCACCTTCTACAGCTACTACTACAACACCAGCCGGAGCAGAGATTGTAACTTCGCTTGAAGCGATCACTGTGTTAGCAATTGTCTGACCAAGAACATTAGTGATAACCACATTCTTGCCTTCAGCACCCTTAATGATTACACCGCCGTTTGTAGCCACTACAGAAACAGTTGATACTTCAAGAGCTTTTTCGTTAGCTGTCGGAGCACCTTCAAAGTTTTCTTCAATTCTGAACAGGTCACCCATGTTATAGCCATTTTCTACAACAACAGTACCGTTGATCCATTTCAGATAACCTTCATTATTAAATTCTACTTTTGAATCATCTTTTACAGCTTGTTCAGGATTATAATCTTTCCACTTAGTCTGAATCTTGAATGTTCCTTCAGCAGCTTCTTCGTAACGGAATGCGAACTTAGCAACATTGAAGTCAGGTGTGCTCAAATCAACCTTAACTGTATCATCATTTGTGAACAAGAACAATGTATCTTTGATATGGATACCCGGCACGAATGACGGTTTAGCACGACTTTCACCAGCTTCGTTCTTGTTTACATACGGATTTGCATGTAAGTGAGTAGCACCGTAGATGTTAGCAGTATCGATCAAGTTAACCAGGAAGCAACCTCTAACAATCGGAGTCTTGATAGCATGAGGGCAAACACCATGTTCTTTAATCCATTCAGGATCGTTGTGTTCCATATCATCCGGGCAATAAGTATTAACGCTATTGTCAATATTTACGGCCAACAGATACTGCCAGCAAGTGTTATCTTCACGATTTACATAAGCTGTATCAACGAAGATAGCCGGATTCAGTTTGAACTGAGGATCGTAAACATTATCAATGTTCAGGAAGCTCAATGTATCATTTTCTACAACAGACTTAACATCACGTTTTTCGTAAAGAGCCTGATTTGCATTTTCATCACGATACAATTTAATTGTGTCACCCCAAGCCTTAACATCACCGTTTACCAGGTGGTATTCAGGATCTTCAGAAGGCTGAACCAATATCAATGAGTTGTTATCTTTTGCATACAGAGCCATTTCTTCCCAAGAACCATTTTCCAAGCTATTGCCTAAGAACAATTTGTTAGCACCAAGAGTGAATTTAGACTTATCGGCTGTTAATTTAATACCACCGTTATCTGCATAATCATTAGCGACATCATTCAATGTAACATAGTTGTAAGTATCGCCCGGTTTCTTTTTCAAAGCGAACTTCTGAGCAGCACCGTTATCAGCAGCATCGTTGTTATCTTTGTCGCAGATATAATATTCCAGATTTGTATAGCTATAATTCTTAACGAATTCTCTATTTTCTTTGTTCTGGAAAGTATAAGGAAGGATAACCAATGTATCTTTTGTTCCAACAACATCTCTAGCTGTTGCACTCCACTTGTTTAATGTGCTAACGATCAATACAGAGTCAACCTGATTCCGGTAATCTTCTTTAGCTCCTGTTTTTTCTTGAATGCCAGATTCCACTTTGTAGCAGCATCTTTGTTTACAGTTGCACCGATCTGGTGAGACTTATTATGGTTTTTAGCCCAGTAAGCAGGGATATCCTGATCTGCATTCTGACGAGACTGAGCCAGATAATATGTAGTGTTACGCAATACATTTTCTGTTTCAACCATATAACCGTCAGTCTTTTCAGTATTAGCAACAGCAGTGATTGTGATCAACTCATCTTGTTCCAAATTTGTTGCAGTTACTGAAGCAACTTCATAAACACCAGCTTTGTCAGTGCTACGCAATTCAGAGATAGTAATCTTAACAGCCGGATTTTCACGGTTTGTCAATACAATGCTTGCGCCTCTGTCTGTAGAAGTTACAGCCCATTGAGTTGCCGGATCTTCAACTACAAAGTTAGCAGCTCTAACGAAATCGTCATTAGTTGCATTTTCTGCAATTGTCAGAACGCCATCTACTTTATATTTGTTAGCAGGGCCTTCTTCGCCATTAGCTACATAGTTAACCTTAACAAACTGACCTGTTAGGAACTGAGTCAAGTCTACTTTGTTTGAGCTACTCAAAGTTGTAACAGCCCAGTTGCTTGCGCTACTTACTGTTCCTGCTTTATCAAATGCAGTTAAGCGGCCTTCATTGTTTGTATTGTTGATATACAATCTTTTATCAGTGCTTACAAGAACCTGAACAGCTTTAGAACCATTATCGGCAGCATGAACAGCAAATTTATAAGCTGGGTTAGCATTGGCAGCCAAAGCATCTGCTTCAGAAGCCAACTTAAATGCTCCGGGCTTATCAGAATCCTTATTTGCATCAGCATCCCAATAGATGTATTTACCATCTTTGTTTTTCAGGAAATAAGTAGCTGCAGCAGATGTTGCTTCTTTGAAAACAGGAGCAGCACCGGTCGCATCATATTCCATAGCAGTTAACTTACCTTTGAATGCATCTGCACCGGTTACTTTCACGCCATCTTTAGCAGAAGAAATAGCCAGTTCGAAACCACCTTTCAATTCATTATTCAACACATCACCTGTTGTAGCTGTTGCTGCAAATGCAGATTCAACAGATACAAAAAGAGCTGCATCTACTAATTCAGTATCTGCTGCAGTACCGGCTGTTACATCAAGATCAGTACCATCATAAGTTACATAACCACCGAAGCTGGCATCTGCTTTTTTAACACGCAAAACGAAGAAATAACCCGGTTTGTTATCTGCCTTAACAGGAACAACATCAAAGTTAGCAAACCCTTTAACAGAGAAAGTGTGGCTTGCATTGTTCAGCAATTCGCCATCTGCCTGCATTGTCCAATATGCTTCATCAGCAGCATTAGCATCATAAGCTCCAGCTGCTACGGCACCTGCAGTAATTGCAACAAACTTATCTGCTGCGGGAGTAATAGCAGCAGCACTACCTGTGTTAGCTATCACAAATAAGCGAGCATTATTTGTAAATTCCGGTAAAATAGAAGCACCAACAGCTGTCAATGTTGCAGCATCAGCCGGTAACACATTTGTATTACTTTCATCCCAAGCCAAAGCTTTGTTCTTCTCAACAACCGCTCTGGTTTCAATCGCAGTAGGAGCCGCGAACATTGAAGCCGCTATCCCTGCATAAGCACTAAAAGCCGATGCAAATAACAAGCTAGCTACAAGCGTAGAAAACTTTTTGTTCATAATCAATAAATTTAATATTAATAATAGTGTTACT
>JAJPZM010000345.1 GCA_021204335.1 Parabacteroides sp.
ACCGAAATAAACAATAGCTAAAGGGGCTATCCACTTTTTGGACAGTCCCTTTATAGGTTTTTAATATGTATCTGTTTGAATCTTGATTTTATCTAATTGATAATAAGAGATATACCATTTTAAGATTCGGTTAATGAGCCCAATGGCATTATTTTCATAGTAATATGGCATATACTCTTCATGTGCGCGCAGAAAGGGGTATGAAGTATTCACTTAAACATGGAGAAATTATGTCGTATATAGATAATGAAATACTTGAAAAGCTGATCTCTACAATGGTGGAGGGCTTTGCCCGCATTGAAAAGAAACTGGACCATATGAATCACCTGAAGGAGTGTCTGGACGGTGACAGGCCGTTGGACAATGTGGATCTTGCTGAATTGCTCGGCGTCTCTCAGCGTACGCTTGCCCGTTACCGTGAAAAGGGAATTATCCGCTATTATAGCATGGATGAGAACGGAAAGAACCTTTGTCTGGCTTCCGAGATTCAGGAATTCCTTAAACGACGGGGAAGGAAAAAGTTTGAACCGGTGATTGCTGACAATGAACTTTATCTTTCGAGAGATTTGTCATCTCTTGTCCGGTTGTTCTGTTTTATGGAACGGTACTTTCCGTTATACACTCCGTCTGTTGTAGGGGAAACGGAAAGCGCCGTCCGGCCTGCGGTCATACTGGTATGGGGGTGAGCCGCAGGGTTTCCATGTTTAGGTAGGCTCCCCGGTGAAGGGTACGGCCCTCTCGTATCATCTTCCAGAGGATTTCACATCCGGCCTGTGCCAGCATGGAATTGACGAAGAGGTCCTGCTTCTTCAATGCTTCCGCCAGCGAACAGCTCGGCCCGGAATCTGTGTCACGGAGCGTGGAATAGCTGACTTCCTCGGTGACATTGTTCATTCCCGGTATGGAAAGGAATTCCTTTGAGATGGGCTGGGCGATCTTGTTGCGTATGGTACCGATCAATACCTGTCCGGTGAACTGCGCATTGCCGAAATCCATCCAGTACAGGGGTGTTTTCTCGTCATCGTTGCTCATGTTCCTGAATTTTTTTCAGGAAACGCCACAGGTCGAGGCGTGAGCGGATATTGTCCGTACAGGTGATGGTGATGTTGGCCAGTCGCCTCTTGTCGGACTTTTCGCCCGTGCGGACCGGATAGCGGCGGCTTTCCGCCGTCCATGAACTACCGAAAAAACGGTTGACGCGTGTGACCAGTGCCACCGCCCTGTTCAGTCCGATTTCCGTTTCACTGAAAAGCTGCCGCCCGATGTTGACCTCGGAGACGGTATCGGGGTCGAATACGGTGATATGTAGGCCCGGATGACCGAGGGAACGCAGCGCTATGTCCATACGTGCCAGGTTGGTGACAACCTGCGAACCGGTACCCCCGGCCCCAATGACGAATATGCTTACCGGGTGGCGGGGGGGAAAGCAGATAACCGTCTGTATAGTGGATCTTTTTCATGTGAACAAGTCTTTTAATCGTTTGTCAGATGGTTTGAGTTCCCCATAATCGAAGGGTTTGTTTCTCGCATTTTCCGTGACGAGGACGAGATTGCTTTTCGTGGGGTTCCCCCCTTCTCCCAGATGGGAGAACTCGCTCATCCAGAACCGTTTCTCCCAATATTCCATCCACCCGCTGAACGTGGGGTTCTGCGGAACCGGCAGGGAGGAGGAGCCCAGGCATACGCTACCTTTGGTGACATTGAAGTACGGTGTGAGGTAAAGCCGGTCCGCCTCTTCGGGTACCTCTCCCTTGAAGGCATGGACGCTCAACCTGTCCTTTTCCGCCACGTAGATGATTCCCGGCAGGTTGAATTCCCCGTTTTCAATGTTCAGGCTTTCCCTGAAAAACATCCGCCTTCTTCCCGGCGGGTTGTACCAGACGTATTTCTCATGCCCCTTCCGGGAATTGCACCAGAGCAGGTTCGGTGGGATTTTCCCATAGGGCATGGCAGTCATATCCACGGAATAGTTTTCCGTAAGCATGTTCACGAACTCATGGGAAACGGGGACGGCCGCATCCATTTTTCCTTCCTTGTTGACAGGGCGTAGCTCCAGATAATATTTCTGTCTGTCGCTGTAGGAGTTGCTTTCATACCGGTAGGCTATCAGTGCCGCTTTGGGCTCCAATACCTCCTGTAAATGTTTTGTCAGTTCATTCATCGTATTTTTCCTTTAAATTATGTGTGACATGGACGACGAAACGGTTATGCCAGTCGGCAAACCGTTCCGGGAAATCGTCCATTTCGAAGGGCCGGTCCGTTTCCGGAGTCAAGAAAAGCGTGGTGATGGGTGTGAGGTTGTATGACTCCTGCATATCCATGCTGAACGTGTTCTCCATATCCTCGGTAATCTCGTCGTCAAGTGAATAGACCAGTGCAATCTGTGTCTCCAGCAGGGCGGGCATGAAGTCCGGCTCCTCCTCGTTGATCCAGTCATACTGGTAATCCATGATGCATGGCACATCCTTACCCATGAGCGTCATGCCTTCCCGTACAAGTTCCAGCAGTTCTTTTTCGCTTTTCTTCTCCGGCTTGTATGTATCCAGCCGTTCTTCCAGATCCGTGCAGAACGCCCTTCCGTACATCCGCTTGAGAAGCCGTGCGATTCTGCCCTTTCTGTAGGACTCTATCAGTTGCCCAATCCGTTTCTTCTCTTTCGGAGTGAACTCGTCGGATTCCTCTCCGTAACGTTCCAGATAGCTGTCGGCTATTTCATAGTAGCACGTGTCGGTCAAATCCTCCATTCTGTGGTGCCGGGCTAACCGGCGTATGAATTCCAGTACGACACGTTTGAGTGGTTGGTTAAGCCTTTCCGTGAAATCCAGCGGGGTCCAGAACAACTGGTAATCCGGCCATTTGTGGAAACGGTAGAGGCAGAATGTGAGCCTTCCGTCCACGAGTTCCAGATTGATGTTTTCGGGCAGGAGATTCTCCATGACCTCATACAGGCGTATGATATCCAACCGCGGATAGGGGGATCTTCTCTTTTTGGGAAACGGGAGGGACAGCCCCAGCAGGCCGGTATAGTTCACCGCCGAACGGTAAAGATAATTAAAACCCTCCTGCGTGGTCACGTTCATGTCCGTTCCTTTTTTGGGGCATTTCACAAGGAAATCGGAGGAAACGGGGAGAAACCTCCCCGTCAGAAAATCATCACGCTTGCGGGCGGCGGGAGAATTCTTTTTTCTCCGCTCCGTTCCCCGGCTGATATCGGTGGCCGATTCCAGCTCGCCGATAATATAACGGGCCAAGTCCCGTACCTGTTGTTCCGATAACTGTCCGCATGTCTCCTCCTTTTTTTCCGGTTGTTTTTTATTCTTGTCTTTCATTATCCCTTTGTCCCGATGGTTGTTTTGAACTCGTATACCGCATAATCCTCTTCGATGACCGGTCCGTGCGGTGTGGCGGTCGTGAGTTCGGGATAGGTCATAGAATAGAAATCCATGACCTCGGAGGGGGACATGCCCGGGGCGGGATCGTCCAGCCTGAGCGTGTTGTTGCTTTTTTTAGTTTGAATACTCTTTTGAGTCCTTTTATTTCAAGTGCTATATCTGTATGATTTTTAGATGTTTTATGATAAATCGGATTGGTAACTCTCATTTTTCCTTTTCCCGGCTCTTCGGTCTGGGAAAGAGCCAGGGAAGATTCATTTTATATGGATTTGTGTTCACTGCCGGTCAGCAGCATACGAGTTCCAGTTGCGCTTTGTCCTTTACCCGGCATTCTTCCGGGAAATCGATGTATTCCGCATACGGGTCATCCCTTAACAGTTCCCTGTCGTTTTCGTCATCCTTGTCGAAACTGTATGTTTCCGGCGTATCCTGCGGTGGGTATAGTGTTCCCGTCCGCTGACAGGGGTGTTCTGTATCGGGGCCGGCTGTTGTACGGGCATGGGTTGCGGATAATAATAGGGCTGCCCGTTTGCATATTGCATTTGTGGCGGATACGAGGGTTGTTGTCCCGCATATTATTCGGGTTGTACATATCCCGACTGTGCTGTCGGCCACCTTTGTGGGTAGTTCCCTCGGGGCATGCTCCCCATTTCCTGCGGGACGGGTTGTGCTGTCGGTGCGGAAGCAGGCGCCGTTACGGTCGGCTGTTGGGTGAACATCTGCATCTGTCCGTCTTGCGGCTGCGCTGCGGGAGCCGTTTTCCTTCCGTTCGGTGCTGCCGGAGGTACGGATTGCGGACGGGCTGCCGGTTGTGGCTGTGCCGCTGGATGCGTTACCGGTTGTGGTTCCAGTGATTGTACAGCGAACAGGCTTCCCGCATCCGCCTGTTTCTGTACTTTCTGCATCCGGGTGTCGATCTCCTTCTGTTTGTCTGCCGGGGCCAGTATCCGTACCTGCTTCAACCAGATGAGGGCTGCGGAATACTTGCGTGCCGTAGTGGCTTCGTCAGCCTTTTTCAGGAGCTTTTCCATCTTCTCCCTTTTCTCCCGGGCTTCCTTAGATTCCTTTTCTGCCGCCGTTTTTTTTGCCGCCTTGCTCTCTGCGGTGGCCTTTTCCGTCTGCTTTTCGAAGGTTTCGAGGTTGGTCAGTACGCCCAGTGCCTGGCTGACCGGTACCGTGATGGTTTGCAGGAATTCCGCGTCAAGTTCTCCGGGAGTTCCGTTGAGGATGGGCGGCACGAGGTTCTGCTGCGTTTCGTCTTTCACTCCTGCATGCCGGGGCATGACTGCCACACTGAGGTTATCGTTCACTCGTCTGATATTGATGCTCAAATCCGTACCTGCGGAGAGCATCGGGTAAATGGTTTGAAAAAACATGATGTTGTATATTTAATTGGTTAGACAATCGTTTCAGTGAGATAGCGTTTCAGGATTTCGGCCCTGTCGGGATGCGAGGAGATTCCTTTCAGCGGTTCCATATAGTAGCCGATATTTTTCGGTTCGTCCACGGTGTTCGGGAAGCGTCTTTTGACCGGTCTGATGTTTTGAACGGAAGGCCATAGGGCCGGCATGACCGGTGCGGACGCGTTGCAGATTCTTGTTTCCATTTTAGTTGCATTTTGAAGGTTCATACTAACATCGATAGGATAAAAACGAAAAATGATTATCCGCATAATGTCCTATTATAAATTCCGGATTTGAAGTCGGAATTATAGCTGATAGCAGCTAAAACCAATCTATCGAAAAGCTTCTCTCCGAAATGTCGTCTGTTAAACTTGTAGCAGAACTCATGCAGATAGTATTGCAGATATTCAGTTTTAAGTCTGTGATGAACAT
>JAJPZM010000017.1 GCA_021204335.1 Parabacteroides sp.
TTATAAATACTTGTTTTTAAATTGCCGGACGGGTAGATAGTCCGCCCGGCTGAATGAATAATAATTGAAAATTTTGTGGTTGTGGGGAGTGTTCCCCGGTGTTCGGAAAGGCTTGTCTTAACCGTAATCTCTCTGTTTCATCATCTTATTATTTAAAGTTTACCATTAAAGAAAATCGTTCATATCAAAGTCTGCCATTTCACTACTTCCGGCAGCCGGGACGGTGGCGGGTACGGGTATCTCATGCTTTTGTAAAAGTTCCGCCACCCGTGACCTGCCCCCGTTAATCTGTTCCACCAGCGAGTTAAACAGGTTTGTTTCCGTCCGGCAGATGGTTTGAACGGCTTGCCGTTCTTCCGTGTCGGAGGCTTGTTTTACCTGAATGACCTGTACCATTTGCGCCAGTTCCCCCAGCGTGATACCCTGCGCCATTTCCCCCAGCGTGATACCCTGCGCCATTTCAGGCTCACTGCCGCTCATGTAACAGGCGATTTCTTCCGCTTCGATTTCATCCGGCGAAACGTCTGTTTCTTCTGCATCTTCTGTTTCAAACTCCATTTCAAACTCGGTTTCAATCGCTTGCGTAGTAGGTGTTTCTTCCACCGTTTCACCGCTTTGCGGGACAAATATAGAAGCATTATCAACCCCTTTTGAAAGGTGTCCTAAGATGTCCCCGTTTGTCCTCATTTGTCCCACCCGGTAACGGCTTTCACCTACAAGACAATTCCCGTTTCCGGTTTTCACGGTCGGTTTGTTCTCCGGTTGTTTTTTACGCCCGTGAACCATGTTCCCAAGCTATCCCGGTATCGCCATAGCAAGATGGCGTAATACAGGAGCGTTCCGATAATAAACCACTTCAACATATCAGAACGGCTTTTCAAATTTGCTTTCGTACAGTTCGTTTATCTCGTCCTAAAACTGGTCGAAATGCCGGAGCAGGATATTTTCTACATAGCTGCTCACAGTCGCCTCGCGTCCGCCGATGACAGTTACTATCTTCATTAGCTTTTCGTGTGTGGTACGGCTGACATATAACGGTTGTCGGTCTGTCAAGTCCACCCGCATGAAATAGGTTTCCCGGTAGTCACCCGGAGTGTTCTTTTTCCGGCGGGCAGGTTCTTTCACCGCCTTTTCTTCCTTTGGCTCTGCCTTGATTTCCGGTTTATCTGCCGTTCCCACCGTACCCGTTTTATCGTCCGGTTTATCCGGTGTTTCTATTTCAGTTTTCACCGTCACTGTTGGCGTTTCCTGTTTCTTCACGGGTAATCCCTGTGAAATAATCTCTTTCATAAAATCCTCGTCTATTTGCGGTTTCCCGCCGCTTTGCTTTGCCATATCGTTACAGTTTAATAAGGTATGCGATTTCGGTTATCAGTTCTTCCATGTTGCGGCCCTTTACCAGCCGTTTGTCTGCCGGAAACAGCGTAGAACGGAACACGGTTTTACGTTGTGCGTCCAGTTCCTTTTTAAACCTTTTGGTGTCCGGGATAAATACTTTCATAAGGGGTAGTTCCAGTTCCCCGATGATTTGCTCATACAGGGTGTAGAGGTCTGTTTTCTCTCTGCCATCTACCATGTTCCAAAACAGGTGCAGCCCTTTCAGTCGGCACGCTTCATTCTTAACCAGTAGTTTATGGATAGTTACCGCAAAGGAAAGGCTGCTTTCCAAAACCACCCGGTCGGCGGCAATGGGAGTGAAAATATAATCCACCCCTGAAAGGGAATTGATAACCCCTCACTGTTCACCGTTCCCGGCAGGTCAAAAAGACCACATCATAATCCGACCCGGCAGACGCAAGAAAATCATCCGCCGTTTTTATCGCTTCGTCCGGTGAACTGCAAAGAACAGGGTACGCTTTCTTTCCCAGTGCTTTGAACTGGTTGAAAGCAAGCAGTTTGTAATGTTCATCACCGTTCACCTGTTCGGCATCCCGTTTGCGCATGGCACTGATACTGTGCTGCGGGTAGTCGCAATCCACGACCACCACGTTATAGCCTTTCAGGTAATACAGGTAACTTGCCACCAAGACGGTGAACGTAGTTTTGCCGACCCCGCCCTTTTGGGTGGAGAAAGCCACATACAAGGTTTCTTTCTTCATTGTAATACTGATTTATTGTGATACATCTTTATTTTATTCCATCCGTTCAGATTGACAGACAGAGTGTTTTCTTTCGTTCCATACAGGAAGCCCGAAAGCAGGAATGATTTCTTTCTTCCTATTCTTGTTCCTTTCAATCTTTCCACAAAGACGGACAGTTTTCTTTCCCGATTGAAAGACTGTTTCCTTCCAATCATTCCATCCCGTTTGTTTTCTTGCTTTCCTGAAAGATTGCAATCTTGAAATCTTGTTTTCAAGTTTTCAAAACCGCTTTCTTTCCGTCCGCTTTTCACTGCATATTTCCATCTATCCATATTGCTTTCTTTCTTAAATCCGGGACAAATAAACATAGAAAAACAGTCCCTTTTGAAAGGTGTCCTCAAATGTCCCCGTTTGTCCTCATTTGTCCTATAACCCGCTATTTCACAGCATTTTTAATACCTGTTACTTTGCAGCCGAAAGGTATCGGTCAGGCTAACCAAACCCCCCGGTATCGGGAGCGTTCCAATCTCTGCTAACTCCAATCCGTCCCAAGACGGATTTTTTATGTTCACTGGAACATAGCAAGGTGTGTTCAAAGCAGCTTGAAATTCTTTCAGCAGCTTTGAACGCCTTGCCCGGACGAAGCCGGGATAGGGTCACTCCGAAGTCGTAACCCTTTAAAAAATGTAGCATGAAACAGAAAAATGAAAATGCGCCCCGTCCGGGTGGCGCAGGACGCAAACCCAAAGCTGACCCGGCAGTGTTCCGGTACTCTATCAGCTTCAATGCGATAGACCACGCCCGCTTTTTGGCATTGTTCGACCAGTCCGGTATGCGCACGAAAGCGCACTTTATCACCGCCCGTATCTTCGGCGAACCGTTCAAAGTGATTAAAATCGACAAGGCGGCGGTAGAATATTATACCCGGTTGACCGCTTTATATTCCCAGTACAGGGGTATAGCCGTGAATTATAATCAGGTGGTAAAGGCTCTCAATACCAATTTCTCCGAGAAAAAAGCTCTCGCATTTCTCTATAAACTGGAAAAGGCAACGATAGAACTTGCCGACCTGAACCGCCAAATTATTGAACTGATCCGTGAGTTTGAAACAAGATGGTTGCAAAAATAAGCGTGGGTAGTTCCCTGTTCGGTGCACTTTCCTACAACCAAAACAAGGTGGACGAAGAACAGGGAAAGGTACTTTTGAGTAACCGTATGTTTGAAAGCGAAGATGGAAATTTCAGCATCCGGCTATGTATGAAATGTTTCAATATGCACCTGCCCGCAGACCTGAAAACGGAAAAGCCGATTATCCATATCTCCCTGAACCCGCACCCGGACGATGTACTTTCCGACAGCCAGCTTGCGGATATTGCCAAAGAGTATATGGATAAGTTGGGGTACGGTAATCAGCCGTATATGGTTTACAAGCACGAAGATATTGCAAGACACCATATACATATCGTTTCTATCCGGGTTGATGATACGGGCAAAAAGATAAACGATAAGTTCGAGCATATCCGCAGCAAACAAATCACCCGTGAACTGGAACAGAAGTACGGGCTGCATCCGGCAGAGAAGAAACAGGCAGCCGAACGTCCTGAACTAAAAAAGGTGGATTACCGGGCAGGGGACGTAAAGCACCAGTTATCCAATACGGTGAAAGCCCTTGCCGGAAGTTACCGTTTCCAAAGTTTCACCGAGTACAAAGCATTGCTATCTATATATAATGTACAGGTGGGGGAAGTGAAAGGGGAAGTGAACGGCAAACCTTACAACGGCATTGTCTATTCGGCTACTAATGACAAGGGGGAGAAACAGGGCAACCCGTTCAAATCTTCCTCTTTGGGTAAATCGGTAGGTTACGAAGCCATTCAGCGACACATCCAAAAATCCGCAAAGGACATTCAGGACAAGAACCTGAAAGAGCGTACCCGGCGGACGGTCGGCGCAGTGATGAAATCCGCCCGCAGCCGTAAGGAACTGGAACAAGTCTTGAAAGCGAAAGGCATAGATGTTCTTTTCCGGCAGAACGATACGGGTAGGATATACGGTGTGACGTTCATCGACCACGAAAGCCGTACCGTCCTGAACGGGTCACGGTTGGGAAAGGACTTTTCCGCCAATGTGTTCAACGACCTGTTTTCCGGCTCCCGCACTTTGACGGGAAACACCAAACAGGAAACGCAGGAACACGCACCGGAGTACAACCCCGCCGGACATCTTTCAGAGGGTGCGGGCAAAGCCGTTGCCGGACTGTTCGGTCTGTTATCCGGTGGGAGTGATACGCCACCAGATAACAGCCAAATTCCACCGCCCAAGAAAAAGAAGAAGAAACAAAAACGAATTTATTAATCCTAAAAATTTCAATTATGCAGAATGAAGATGATTTAAGAGGACTTGCAAGGGTCATGGACTTTATGCGGGCAATCAGCATTTTATTTGTGGTGATAAACATTTACTGGTTTTGTTACCAGTCATTCAGGGAGTGGGGTATCAATATCGGGGTAGTCGATAAAATCCTGTTGAACTTCCAATGTACCGCCGGGCTGTTCTCCAATATCCTGTACACCAAACTTTTTTCGGTGGTGTTCCTTGCGCTTTCCTGTTTGGGTACAAGGGGAGTGAAAGAAGAAAAAATCACATGGAACAAGATTTATGTATTCCTGACTATCGGTTTTATCCTGTTTTTCCTGAACTGGTGGTTACTGGCTTTGCTGTTGCCACTGGCAGCGAATACAGGTTTGTACATCTTTACCATGACAGCCGGGTATCTTTCGCTGTTGGCTGCCGGAGTATGGATTTCACGCTTGCTGAAAAACAACCTGATGGATGATGTGTTTAATTTGGAAAACGAAAGTTTCGCACAGGAGACACGCCTGATAGAAAACGAGTATTCCATTGATCTGCCGACCCGGTTTTACTATAAGAAGAAATGGAACGATGGCTGGATAAACATTGTAAACCCGTTCAGGGCAAGCATGGTTTTAGGCACGCCGGGGTCGGGAAAGTCGTATGCGATAGTCAATAACTACATCAAACAGCAAATTGAAAAAGGTTTCGCTGTTTATATTTATGGTGCGCCAGTCAAGGCCATATCTTAATCGTCCCTTTGGCAAGGATTAGG
>JAJPZM010000215.1 GCA_021204335.1 Parabacteroides sp.
TGCCTATTCCGGTTTCAGTGTATTGTTAAGTTCACTAGGTTTTGGACTTAGTCGATAAACTTAACTTTGTTGATATTAATAAATAATGATATTAAATAAAAATGTGTGTATGTACTCTGATTATTTAACTCCTGTGCGAGTATCCCACCACATCTTTTCACCCCAGACATAGTCTACCAAGCCCGAAGCAACAGCATTGAGGTTATCCGCATTATACAAATACTCGTTATCCGGATAAGGCATACGGAACGGGACGTCAGTATGGCTTGTACCATAGATACTGAATTTACCGGGATATTCACCAGATGTCTGAATAGCTTTCGGGTAACCAGTACGGCGGTAAAGGCTCCAGGCTTCCAAATTATTTTTGAATAATGCCACCCATTCTTCCATATAGACACGATCCAAAGTATTATCCCACTTTCCGGCACCAGCCAGATAGGCTTCAGCATCAGCGGCAGCTACATTATTATCATCCATCGATATTTTAACAGCCGTTTCGTAAGCTTCCTGTGCAGAAAGACTTACATTCCATCCTCTAAGAGAAGCTTCGGCCATGATGAAATAGTTCTCACAGGATTTCAGGAATGGAGTGAATCCTGACGGATTTTCGCGATAGAATTCGCCCATGCGGGAGATAATCTTCAGATTCGACGGTGCTGCTAAAGCTCCGTTTTCATATCCGCGGTATTCATTATCGGATTCGGCCGGTTTCATGATGGTCGATATACGAGGATCTTTCGTTGACGTCAAATGTGCGACAAAGATGTTACTCATTCCATGATCATCGCGTGTACGGAAATTATCGTACCATGGTTCGAAATAAGGGCTACTGCCTTGCCAATTGAAGTAAGCATTATCATTGCTGCTATCCAATACCGGATAAGTACTCAGGTTACTGCCTATTTCCTCCACTGTGCTACGCGCCAGCTCCGGAGCTACATTGACGATACGCATGGCTGCACGCAAACGGAGCGAGTTACAAAATTTCCGCCATTTGTCTACATCATCATTAAAGAGGAAATCACCCTCACCGATTTTGTCCGAACCTGTTTCCGCTGCCATTTCATCTGCGATGGTCTTCAAGTTTTTCAGGATAGCAGTATAGATCACCTCCTGTGAATCGTATTTACCTTTTACCGTTCCTTCTTCAATCTTATTGGCTTCAGTATATGGAATAGCACCAAACTGATCGGTGCACCATAACCACAAGAATTCTTTCCATATCCGAACTGCCCAGCGAATATTCTTAAACTCATCGGCATTTGCCTCTGTTTGCTTCAGAACATCATCCAATTGCACGTTACAACGATAACTGCATGCAAACTTGTTTCCATACGTATTGTCAGTCGGCAGGTATGAGTAATTATCCATATACTGGATTTTCACCATATAACCGGCCCAGCTTTCCGTAGCATCAATTGCCCCATATTGCGATGCCGTATAACGCAATACGTAGCCTAATTGATTCGTCGGAGAACCTATTTCCAACGCATCCGGATCCGTATTTATATCCTCAAAATTGCTCGTACAGCCACCCAGCAAAAGAAGGGCGCCCAAAGAAGCGATAGCGGTTGATTTGAATATATTTCTTATCATGATTTTCACTATTAAATATGATTAATTAAAATGTCAGATTTAGTTTCAACCCAAAGCTACGGGAAGAGGGAACAGATGCTTGTTCGAAACCTACACCACGACTGTCACTCGATACACCGCCTGCTTCCGGATCAAGACGCATTTTGTTAGAAGAATGAACCCAAAGGAGAGCGAGGTTGCTACCAATCAAAGAGACAGTTGCAGCACTTATATACCTTGTTCTTGCCATCCAGTTTTTCGGGAAAGTATAAGATACATAAGCTTCACGCAATTTCAGATAAGAACCGTCGAATGTATAATATTCGGCTACACTATTTCCAAACCAACTGTAAGCATCCGTCTGG
Organism: Parabacteroides sp.; assembly: GCA_021204335.1. Lineage (GTDB taxonomy): Bacteria > Bacteroidota > Bacteroidia > Bacteroidales > Tannerellaceae > Parabacteroides. The sequence goes on from JAJPZM010000215.1 coordinate 1,944, forward strand.
ATAGTATTAGTTACCCAGTTACCATTGGCATCCTGCATAACGAAATTCTCATCTTTCATCACGTCAACACCACCGATGATGGAACGTTCACGAATGCCATTCTCTGCTGTTACATTGGCAACACCGGCTGCATAGGCGTGGCTCATTGTTTGTGACCAGACATCACCGCCAACCCGCAAATCCAATAAGAATCCAAAGTTGAAATTCTCGATTGTAAAGTCATTTCTCCAGTTCAATAAGAAATCAGGAGTTACATTACCAAAGTTTACAGCACTTTGTGTCTGTGCCAATCCTCTCGAATTAACTTTGATAGAACCGATCTGGTCGGCAGTAGCAACACCCTTCTCCACATCATCTTCACTGATACGAGCAAAACCTGTACCAACCAAAGAGCCCCATTTTTCACCTTCAACAGCTTGTGTAGCAACACCCCACGTCCAACCAATCTGATAAGCGTTCAAATCCATTTCCGGATATAACTCGATAACTTTACTGTTATCCTTGGAGAAATTGAATGTACTAGTCCAGTTCAGGCCTTTGTTGCTTTTAAGAATATCACTGCTTAACTGAATTTCAACACCCTTATTCTGGATCTCTCCGGCATTGATTAACATTCTGGAATAACCGGAAGAATAAGGAGTAGTAACTTCCAGAATCTGGTCGCTCGTATTTTTCTTATAATAAGCGAGATCCAGACGCAAACGGTCGTGTAGAAATCCGAATTCGGCTCCAATTTCCCAAGACTTGATGCTTTCAGGCTTCAGATTTTCATTCGGATAAATAGTACTTTTATAAATCTGTGCTACACCGTTGAATGATCCATCTGTATATAATTGATAATAAGCCCGGTTACGATAAGCAGTAGTTGCATTACCGATTTCAGCCCAACCGGCACGTAATTTCAAGAAGCTGAGGATGTCGCCGTCACCTTTCAACCAAGGAAGTGACTCCGTTGCAATCCAGCTTAAACTAACCGAAGGATAAAAAAACGTATCATTGATAGTGGAACTCCAGTCATTACGGGCACTCAGGTCTACATACAATTGGTTTTTCCAACCTACCGAAGCATTTGCATATATAGAATTGGAACGAATATGGCTATGATCCATCTCGTTTTTTGCATCACCGCTCTTGTTTGCAATGGTATATACCCCCAACACAGTCAAAGCGTTTGCTCCAAATACAGTTTGCTCCCACGTAACATCGCGGTAGTTTGCACCTGCCATGGCGGTAATATTAAATTGACCGAATGTTTTATTAAAGCTGGCAATGAAATCCAAATTCAACTCCGTATTTTTATCATTTCTTTGCTCGAAACCTCCGTTAGGGTAGTCGGAACGGTCGATATAATGGCGTTCGAATGTTGTGGCATTATAGTAATCCATACCGGCACGTCCTTCAAATTTAAGGAATTCGAATGGTTGATAGAATAACGATGTCTTACCGAACACACGGTCACGTTGATAACTGTTTGTATTTTCATTCACCGTAAAATACGGGTTCATGTGATAGTTTATATTCCAGTTATAATAGGTATAATTACCGGATGCATCTTTCTGATCCCAGTTAGCTTTCAATGTTTTCATATTGATCTGCCGGCCTGTCCATGCAACCAGAGAGTTGATCGGGTTGTTTCCACCGTATCCCTGACCAACCAAGTTGTCGCTCTGTGTACGGGTATAGCTGGTACTCAGATCGTAACTCAAATAGTTATTCAATTTAATCGATGTATTCAGCATAGCGGAATAGCGCTTCTGGTCTGTATTGGGAACTGTACCGTTCTGACCGCGGTAGGATAAAGAAGCACGTGTTGTTGCCTTTTCCGAATTAGCCGTAACAGAGATCATATGGTTCTGCGAAACTCCGGTCTGGAAGAAATCTTTCACGTTATTCTTATTGGATACCCAGGGAGCCTTCGCACCGTTACTGTCATATTGAACCAGGTTCAAACCGACATCAAGACGCGGTCCCCACGATTCATCGTAGAAGTCATTAACACCATTCGAGCCATCTACCCAGTTAAAACTGTATTGCTCGGCATATTCCTGATAAGAAAGTTCGGGATGGTTTGCCTTCCAATGAAATTCGTCACCATTATTACCCTGTCCGTATGAGTTCTGTAACTTTGGAAGATTGGATACCCGGTCAATCGTGATACTTCCATCATAAGAGACCTTTACACCACTTGACTTCTTACCCGATTTCGTCGTAATCAGGATAACGCCATTACCTGCACGCATACCATAAAGGGCAGCCGATCCACCTTTCAACACAGTCATCGACTCGATATCTTCCGGATTGATATCATTCAAACCCGAACCGTAGTCAACACCGTCATAAGTGTTATCGCCGGAACGTTGCGTATCGTTGGAAAAGGGCACACCATCCACAACGATCAACGGTTGCTGATCACTTTGTAAGGAAGAGTTTCCACGAACAGAGATACGTGATGAAGCACCAACGCTACCACCGAACTGGTTAACTTGCACACCGGCTACTTTACCGGACAATGCGCTCGTTACGTTCAATTGTCCTGCTTTTGTCAACTCTTCAGCGTTCACTTCCTGGATAGCATAACCTAATGATTTCCTTTCACGCGTTAACCCCATTGCAGTAACCACCACTTCTTCCAAATGCTTTACATCCGGTTGTAAAACAACGACTACATGGGATTTCACTGCAACTTCTTGCATCGTCATACCGACATAGGATATCTGTAAGATTTTGTTTTTTTCCGGAACATCCAGGGAGAAATTCCCATCCAAATCGGTTATAGTACCGATATTTGTCCCTCTTACCAGAATGGTCGCACCGACAATCGGTTCTCCGTCGTCGCCCGAAGTTACCGTTCCGGTAACCTTCACTGTCTGGGCCAGCACCATGCTAATACTTGCAAAGAAGAATAGCAAGGCAATTGTAAATCGCTTCTTCATAGACACACTTGTTTTTAAATAAGACAAACTAAATTATTGATAATGCTTTTCACCTTTTTAACTTAGTCTTAGAAGAACTATGGCATTTTTCGGTTGTAGATATGTCGGCAATGTAACATTCTGATTATATATCACTTAATACCAACACTAGTTTACAATCTGAAAACGGGTATAACCTAAGTAACTTTCCCTTCATGAATAGTTCCAAACCAAACGCTCAGTTAAAGGGTAAATCGTCGTTTTTTCGCTCTAAATTAACTATAGACATATTATCACTTAATGATTAATATTAGATATAACATTGCAAACATAAATAAAA
>JAJPZM010000109.1 GCA_021204335.1 Parabacteroides sp.
CACAGTACAAAGATACGGGTATTCTCCAACTTGTCAATAGTTACAGTGCTAAATGATGTTGCAAGTAGTATAAGAAGTATTAAAATTAACAATTTTCGTTCCTATTTGCGCTTTAGTATCCGCTGTGCACAATCGGAAACCAGGACGACTGCATCGGCAATAATCGCGGTATCTTTTATCACCAGACACCCGGCTCCGGTAAGTAACGGGAAGCCATGTTCGCCGCTTCCCATATCGGGAACCCACACTTCCGGGGTGGTGACAAGGAAAGAGAGCGTGCCCAATGTCATTACGATAACGAGTAAAGAACCGACCAGACCGACTTTCGGAGAGAAAATTCCCAGGAAAGCCAGGATACCGATCGTCATAATAAAGATTCCCAAACCATGCGAGAAGCCATACGTGTTATTCTCCACATGCCACTGATACTTGGCTTCGTTGAACTCGCCTTCTTTCAGTTTGTATTCTTTATACTCCGGCGCGCTCTTGGTGTAGAAGAAGCTCATAAACGGGCTGTTTGCCACAAAAGGAACGATGCCTTCGGCTTCATAGTTATAAAACTTCAAGCCGCCGATCCAGACGAAAATGATCAGGATAGCCACACGAATCAGGTTAATACCCAGATTTTGAGTCGAAGCTGCAATGTTCAGGAATGTGTAGAATGAATCTTTCAGTTTAGTAGTCATGTCTTTTGCTTTTTATATGATTAACTTATGGTGCAAAGGTCAGACATTTCTACCTGCCGGGAAATGGCAATTCTGCCGGATAAGTTGTCAATTATTCCTTTTGTCGCATACCAAACGGACAAAGCCGGTCAACGGCGACTTTAAATCCCGCTAACCGGCTTTGAAATAGCATATATTCCTTTACTGACGAACGCCCAGTTCTACCAGTTGTTTCTCATCCAGCTTATACTTACGTTCAATGCTCTGTAAGAAATCTTCGTTGATGTTCAAAGGACGGTTCAGTTTCCTCATTTCGCGGTGGCCTTTATAAACCTGCGAAATCATCTTACGCGGATTGAATACGAGTGAAGAAGTGATCCAGCATCCATGCGTACACCAGCAGTTGGCTTTATCGCCATGGCCGATAGCGGCAATCTCCTGCTTCATGGCATCGCTTTCCATGACTTTCTGGATATCGAAATCGTAATCTCTCAGGTTGCCGAGCAGGTCGCGAAGTTCGCAGGCGCGGAAACGGCCGTCGTAATCAATAACCAGCGTCGTTTCGCCCGCCGTACAATCCATTCCCCAGGGAGTCGGCTTATCGATGTTGGTCGCACGTATATTATATAATGTACGTATGAAACCCAGATAGAAGAAACGGGAAATATACTTTCTGAAACCGGCAGTCTCTTCTGCCATACGTTCGGCATATACATTATATATGGGTGCCACCTCGTCCTGCAAAGCACGCAAGGTCGGTTCGGTAAGAATTTTCACTCCGTCGTCGCGTGTCATTCCGCGGGCGGCTTCGATGATATGGTTGGATATGTGGAAACGTCCGAGCATCCACATCATCAGATCCTGCACTTCTTCCAGGTTGTATTTGGTAATAACAGTCGCCACATTCTTAAGCACACGACCATCGTCGCCAAAGTTTGCTTCGATTTGCTTCAACGTACCCATTGCCTTGTAGAAGTTTCCCGGAACGCCGCGCTGGATATCGTGCGTATCTCCAAAACCGTCCAGCGAAAGGCTCAGATTGATATTCAGCGTGGGGCAATTCTGATGGATTTGCTTTACCCAGGCGATGATCCGATCGGGCTTCAAACCATTGGTAGGAATGTTTACGTCTTGTATCTGGTTGTTCTTATAAAACATTTCGATAATCTCCGGCAATTCCTCGCGCAGAGTAGGTTCTCCGCCCGAAACCCACAGGCGGTTGATCTGTCCGGCAGTCTCGGAAATCTTTTTAATTTCTTCAAAGGTCAGGTCTTTTTCCTTTTTATCCATGTCTTCGGCATAGAAACACATTTTACATTTAGCATTACACCGTCCGGTAACAAACAGGAAGATTGATTCTAATTTTCTGTTTGTACTCATTGCCCTGAAAGAGCTCTTTGTTCGCTTTGTACCCATTTTTATTATTGATTTGAATTCGCTATTAGTATTTGCTCTCATATCTTATTTAGCAGATAGACAAATAAATATCATTCCTGTTAGACCTGTCATCCAGACTTGAAAACATTTGCAAATTTCAGCTATTATATGGCATCAAACAATCTCCATTTGTGGGATTCGATGTTCTATTTTTAAGAATATCGATAAACTTATCCTCAAAGAATTATCTTTGCATATTCAATTAAAGCGAATAACAAAGTATGGACGACAACATTCCAAAATTCGACATCCCCCTAGATTTCATTGTAGGAGACAGCATTACCGGAGAGATTCTGAACCAATACGGACGTTTCCCCTGTAAGATCAAAGCCGGAACATTTATACTCTGTACGGAAGGTACGGCGCGGGCAACGGTCAACCTGACTGAATTCACCATTAAAAAACATGATTTCATAACGCTTCCTCCGGGATGTTTTATCCAGATACATGAAGTGTCCGATGATATCAAGCTCAGTTTTGCAGGCTTTTCTTCCAAATTTGTCAGCGAGATCAATTACATAAAGACCATTACAAACTACCTGCCTGTCATATTTGACAATCCGATCATGTCTTTGCCGGAGAATATATCTTCGCTGTATCACCAGGCTTTCAATCTGCTGATCAACGCTTACGCCATGCCTAAAACGATCGAGAACAAGGAAATACTGAAAGCCGTCTTTACCGTTTTCATGCAGGGGGTTATCGAGCTTTATAAAAACCATACGCCTTACAACAATGCACCGGTGACACGCAATATGGAAATATGCCGGGAGTTCGTGCAGCTGGCGATGGAGAATTACACCAAAGAGCATAGCGTATCCTATTACGCGAAGAGGCTCAACATCACGCTGCAACATTTTTGCTATGTAATCAAAAAGGTCAGCGGACGGACGGCGCTGGATATACTTTCCAACATTATCATCATGGATGCCAAAGCCCAGCTCAAATCGACCGACTTGCCGGTCAAAAAGATTGCATTCGCCCTAGGCTTCGACAATCTGTCGTTTTTCAACAAATATTTCCGGCAGCATGTGGGAATGACACCGCGGGAGTATAGAGAGAGTTAACTCTATATTCCTGCAGTATGCCTGCCATTATTTAATGGGTGATCGAGCAGGTAGCCGCCCATCCGCCGTTACGAACTATACGGATCGTTATACTGGAAGAAGCATTCACCTTTTCGCTCTCTTTCTTATAATCCATTGCCTGGCGTTCTGCATTTACGCCGTCGCGGAAATAGTCCATCGTATATTCTTTCCCTTTCGTCAGGAAGTCGAGGTTGATCGTCACCTCTTTTCCCTTACTGCCGGAAATACCTCCGATATACCATTGGTCGCCTTTCCGGCGGGCAACAACGACCGCTTCGCCGACCTTGGCATACAGACAACGTGTTTCATCCCATATGACAGGAACGGAAGCCATGAAATCCAGACAATCTTTTTCCCGGTTGTAATAAACGGGATTGTCGGCCAGCATTTGCAGTCCGCTTTCAAACACGACATATAAAGCCAACTGGTAAGCCCGGGTTCCTACACTCATCGCATTGGTGCGGGTATAATGTACATCTTCGGGATGAGCGCTGACCATAGAGCCCGGCGTATAATCCATCGGACCGACAAAGTTCCTCATAAAAGGCAGGTAGATGCTGTTATCCGGAATGCAACGGTTGCCCTGCTCCATTCCCAGTACACCTTCGTAAGAGATTACATTCGGATATTTATGTTCGAGTCCGGCCGGTTTGAACGAGCCATGGAAATCGACGAACAGGTGATGTTTGGCTGCTTCTTTGGCTACACGTTCGTAGTAGTTAACCATCCACTGGTCGCTGCGGTCCATAAAGTCGATCTTCACGCCGGCGATACCCCACTCATTGAATTTCTGGAACAGGTCGAAGTTATTCTCTACTGCCAGCCAGGTGAGCCAAAGGACTATTTTCACATTGCGTTCTTTCGCATAGCTTATCAGTCCGAACAAGTCGATCGTGGGATTGGGAACGAACGGGTCGTAAGTTGTTTTAGCCCAGCCTTCGTCCATCAATACGTAAGGAATGCCATTCTGCGAAGCGAAATCTATGTAATACTTATAGGAGTCCATATTATAGCCGGATTTGAAATCGACACCGTAGAGAGCGGCATCGTGCCACCATTTCCAGGTTACATGGCCCGGTTTTACCCAGCTTACATTACCCAGTACGTTGGGCGACGACAGCTTACAAACCATATCGTTCCCGATCAGTTGCCGGTCGTCTTTGGTTATCATAAAGAAACGCCAGGGAAAACTGCGGGTACCGGAAGTGCGTGCGATATAATCGGCTTCCTTCAATATCTTCAGGCTGCGGTCGCCATCTTCGCCAAATTCGAGTGGGCAAGGAGGGAAGACAGAGGTCAGGCCATTTCTTCCCGTACTTTTGAAGAACATACAAGGATAGTCGGACAGGTCGGCTTCCGATATTAGGATCTTATATCCTTGTTCGTTTTCCAGTAGAATAGGCAGGTAGGTCATCTTGTCGTCTGCCTTATAATCCTTTGTATGGATATGGGTATAAGGGTATTCGTAAGATGTTTTAAAGCTGCTCGGTTGCGATATGTGGACGAGATAATCGCTACCGAAATTGATGCCGCAGGTTTCATCGAGAATGTCGATCTGCCCTTTTTTCGCCGTTATGAAACGATAGGCAACGCCATCATTAAAGACTCTGAATTCGACAGAGAAATCGCCTTTAAATTGGAGCAGCAAGGTGTTGCAGTTGTTTTCAACTGTGGCATTCTTAAAGGCGATCTCCGGTTTTATGGTTTCATGGATGCTTCCCCTTTTGCTGCTTTTCAATACGGCGGAAGTGCCCAGTACTTCGTCACCCAGGTCCAACCGCAGGGAACAGTCTTTCAACAGAAGATCCTCACCGGCAAAAACGGAATAAGTGATTTGCCCGGAAGTGTTAATCGATACTTTTAAACTCTTATCAGGGGAATAAACATCCTGATTGGCAGCCGACAGCTGCGTTGCGAACAGGAAAAGGGGCTGTCCAAAAAGTGGATAGCCCCTTTAGCTATTGTTTATTTCGGTAAA
>JAJPZM010000350.1 GCA_021204335.1 Parabacteroides sp.
TTTCTATTAGTTTTGCGTCAGATATTTCACGAATAAAACCCTAAAAATAAATATCTTACAATAACAAATAACGTATAACAAACAATATCTAATTTTTAATAATATGAAAATGAAACATCTGGCTGCCGGAGTATTCGCTCTATTCATATTACTTCATGCAGCGAAAACAAACAAGATTACCCATTCCGCAATCCCGACCTGCCGGTAGAAAAGCGTATCGATGATTTGCTAAGCCGCCTGACTCCCGAAGAAAAAATAGGTCAGATGATGAACCAGACTCCTGCCATCGAACGCCTGGGTATTCCCGAATACGACTGGTGGAACGAAGCCTTGCATGGTGTGGCCCGTGCCGGACAAGCTACTGTTTTCCCACAAGCAATAGCCATGGCCGCCACCTTCGACGACGACGCCCTTCAGCGGACCTTTACGATGGTCAGCGATGAAGCACGCGCCAAATATCATTATTATCAAAAGAATAAAGAATATGACCGTTATAAAGGACTCACCTTCTGGACGCCTAATATCAATATCTTCCGCGACCCACGCTGGGGACGTGGTATGGAAACTTACGGCGAAGATCCTTATCTGACCGAACGTATGGGCGTAGCCGTCGTAAAAGGTCTGCAAGGCGACGATCCCAACTACATGAAAACGTATGCCTGCGCCAAGCATTATGCCGTCCATAGTGGTCCGGAATGGAACCGCCATGAGTTTGATGTAGAAGTCAGTCCCCGCGATCTCTACCTCACTTATCTCCCGGCCTTCGAAGCATTGGTGAAAGAGGCCAATGTGCAGGAAGTGATGTGCGCATACAACCGTTTTGAAGGTAAACCCTGTTGCAGCAGCGACAAACTGCTGATCGATATCCTGCGGAACAGTTGGGGCTACCAGCATATTATCCTCTCCGACTGCGGTGCTATCGACGATTTCTGGCAAAAAGATGAACGCACTCCCCGCCACGAAACTCATCCTAATGCCGAAAGTGCATCTGCCGACGCTGTATTGAGCGGTACCGACCTCGAATGTGGCGGTAGCTATCGTGCTCTAGTCAAAGCCTTGCAAGACGGAAAGATCAGCGAAGAAGATCTCAACGTTTCCCTGCGCCGGCTGCTGAAAGGACGGTTCGAACTGGGTATGTTCGATCCTGATGATCGTGTTCCGTATGCTAAAATACCTTACAGTGTAGTGGAAAGTCCCGAACATATCGCCCAGGCACTCGACATGGCACGCAAAAGCATGGTCTTGCTAAAAAACAAAAACAACATCTTGCCCCTCAGCAAAAACCTGAAAAAGATATCGGTTGTAGGTCCCAACGCAGCCGATTCGACCATGCTTTGGTCCAACTACAATGGCTTCCCCACCCACACCGTTACGATTCTGGAAGGTATCCGCAACAAAGTTCCGTCAGCCGAAGTTGTTTATGAACTGGGCTGTAACCATACGGATGATTTCGTAATTGTCGATCTGGGAAACAACATCACCTCCCCTGCCGGACAGGGTTTTACCGCTGAATATTTCAATAATACCGACTTCGAAGGTGAACCTGTATATAAAGGTATTGCCAAAGAACTGCGTTATACAACCGGTGGCAACACACAGTTTGCTCCCAATGTAAACCTGACTAACTTCACCGCTCGTTTCACCGGCGAATTTGTTGCACCCGAAACGGGAGATGTAGAATTCAAAATCTCAGGCAACGATGCTTTCCGCCTCTTTATCGGCGATGAGAAAGTAGCAGAATTATGGGAAAACGAATATGGAGCCGAACGTAAATATACTCTTCAAGCCGAAGCCGGCAAAAAATATCCGGTCAAGATCGAATACATGCAACGCCTGGGCAGTGCCGACCTGAACCTGCTGATCGGCAAACGCGCTCCCGTCGATTTCAACGCAACGGCAAATAAGGTAAAAGACGCTGATGTAATCATCTTTGCCGGCGGTATCTCTCCACGTCTCGAAGGGGAAGAAATGCCTGTCAACGTAGAAGGTTTCAAGAAAGGCGACCGTACCGACATCGAACTGCCGAAGGTGCAAAAAGAGATGATCAAAGCTTTGAAGGCCACCGGCAAACCGATCATCTATGTAGTCTGCACCGGTAGCGCGCTTACCCTGAACTGGGAAGAAGCCAATATCGATGCCATTCTGAATGCCTGGTATGGCGGACAGGAGGGTGGCACTGCCGTTGCCGATATCCTCTTTGGTGATTACAATCCGTCGGGACGCCTGCCTATTACTTTCTATAAATCGGTCGACCAACTCCCCGACTTCCAGGATTACCGGATGAATGGTCGCACCTACCGCTATATGACCGAGGCCCCTCTCTATCCTTTCGGATACGGATTGAGTTATGCCGCTTTCGATTTCAGAAATGCGAAGCTTTCGCAGGATAAGATAGCCAAAGACCAATCCGTCACGATCACTTTCGACATTTCCAATACCGGCAAGATGGATGGCGACGAAGTAGCGCAAATCTACATCAAGAACCCGAACGATCCCGAAGGCCCAGTCAAAGCGTTGAAAGCATTCAAGCGTATTCCAGTTAAGGCCGGCAGCACCCAGTCTGTCAGCATTCAGCTGGAACCAAAAGCATTCCAGTCTTTCAACGATCAAACGCAAACAATGGAAGTACGCCCCGGTAAATACAAGATTTTGTATGGTAGTTCATCCGCAGATAAAGATTTGAAGAGTATCGAATTAGAGATCATATAACAGGTAGCCGTTATATTGATAATTTGCCTGCAAATATGTTAATTTCTCGATACGCCGTATTGAGACGGTCAATACGGCATATTGTGCTCCTCAATACGGCATATTGAGAACGGCAGTTCAGCAACCTGTTTTTACAGGGTGGTAGAACCGGATATTAATGCCTGTATCCGGTTCTTATCACCAACAACCCAGACCAGATCATCCGGTTCAAACACGGTATCGTTGTCCGGCGTCATTAAAGGATTATCATCGCGCTCAATAGCGACAATCAGGCAATTGTAGCGTTTACCCAGATCCGACTCCATAATGCTTTGCCCAATAAAAGGAAAATTCTCATCTACGATAAAAGAATTAACTGTAATTTCTTTCGGCTGACCGGTGGAGCAATCGTCATTATTCAACTCATTATCCAATTTCTCCTGGAAAGCTTTCAGCTGCTCATCGGTACCGACCACCACGACTTTATCTTGCGGATAAATATGCTCGGAGCCCCCAGGAATATATATTTTAAGATCGCCACGAATAATCTCGACAATACTGACTCCGAACTCTTTCCGTAAAGGCAACTCGGCAAGCGATTTCCCCGCATAAGGCGAACAGGGGGCTACCGGCACGACTGCCAAATGAATGTCTTTATCGCTTAACTGGTTATTGAAGCTCGACTTCAACGGATTCTTCTTGCGGTAAATTTCTTCCCGCCGGTTCAGATTGGTAAGAAAATGGGCTTCCAGTTTCGAATACTGGTTCAGGCCGCGACGGAACAACACGATCAGAATCAGGAACCCGACAGCAATAATCGCCCCAATCCCATATTGTACATGATAATACCGGATCAGTACAATCGAAATAAAGAGGATCGCCACAAAAACACGAAACAATACCAACGCTACCAGCTTGCCATGATTATACTTATTATCTTTCCATAAACTCAGGAATAGCTCCGGCGAATTATTCTTGTTGGACACCAGCCCGACAAGAAAAGGAACCATCAGAATAAGCGTAACAATACTCATGATAATATTACCCCACATGGCCATCGCAGGAAATTTTTCATCCAGCGACGGATAGATCACTCTTGTTGAAAGCAGGAAGATAGCCGTTAGCAATACCGAATTGATCAATATCTTGCCGGCATATAGTTTGAGCAGTTTCCGCCAGTCGCTTTCATGGTTGATTGTTTTCGTTCCGGAAGAATAACGATCGAGGAAGTCGCGCGTTTTGTCCGGCAACGCTTCGTATAACCATCCGGCAAAAGGACTGGAAAGACGAATAAAATAAGGTGTCGTAAACGTAGTGATAACCGATACTGCTACAATAATCGGATAAACAAAGTTGTCGAGCACCTTCAACGACACACCCAGTGCAGCGATGATAAAAGCAAACTCGCCAATCTGCGCCAGACTGAAACCCGACTGTATAGAAGTCTTCAAAGGCTGTCCGGACAATAATACTCCAAAGGATGAGAAGAATGCCTTACCTACAATCGTAACCAACGTAATAATAACTACCGGCACAGCATATTGCCCCAATACCGACGGATCGACCAACATGCCGACAGAAACGAAAAAGATAGCGCCGAACAAGTCTTTTACCGGCTTGATAATATGCTCGATCCGCTCGGCCTCGACCGTTTCTGCCAGGATAGAGCCCATAATAAAAGCGCCCAGAGCTGCCGAAAAACCGGTCTTCGTAGCTACCACGACCATACCCAGACAGAGCCTGAGCGCAATAATCAGCAAGGTTTCATCATTCATCAGCTTTCTGACCTTTTTCAGGAAAGCCGGGATGATAAATATACCTACCAGAAACCATAGGATCAGGAAAAAGATTACTTTCAGGATATCGCCGAGCATCTCTTCGCCGGCGAAGTCCTTACTGACAGCCATTGTAGACAACAAAACCATCATGATGATAGCCACCAGATCCTCTACGACCAGCGTTCCGAATACAATTCCGGTAAATCGCTGATTTCTTAACCCCAGATCGTCAAAAGCCTTTATAATAATAGTGGTTGATGACATCGACAACATGCCGCCCAGAAAAATGGAGTTCATGGCAGACCAGCCCAACAGATATCCGATCAGGTAGCCGACAATCAGCATGGTAATAACTTCCGTCATTGCCGTAATAAAAGCAGTGGAGCCTACATTCATCAACTTTTTGAAGCTAAACTCCAAGCCCAGGGCGAACAACAGGAAAACGACACCCATCTCCGCCCACAGATTTATATTTTCAATATCAACTACCGTTGGGAAAATATGGATGTAAGGCCCGGCAAGCAGCCCGGCAACGATATAGCCCAATACGAGCGGTTGTTTTAACCATTTAAACAAGAGAGTGATTATCCCGGCAGATATGAGGATCAAAGCCAGATCAGAAATTAAATCGGGTAAATGCGACATATAATATATATGATTATCCGCATGATGTCCGTTGATTTATTGAACATCATATGAATG
>JAJPZM010000340.1 GCA_021204335.1 Parabacteroides sp.
ACTACTTCTGCCAATGTAATTGCGACGTTCCATTTTAGTTCATATCACGAAAGAAGTGAATTTGATTAGAAAAGCAAAGCCGCCTGGCTGGAATCCGGACGGCTTTGTAAACTCTCACACAGCGTGTAAACGCCGTATGAATAATGTTTAACCACGCTCTACAAAAGTAGGGCTCAATCTTAAATTAATCAAGAGTATGGGAGCACAATCATTTAATTTATCAGTAAACAGACAGCCTTCTTATACTAACCACCTGTCTGTAAATAAGGATGTACGTGGAATACTTTTCCATGAATTTGCAACAAACTACCTCTCTAAATGTCGTAAAACAGAAAAAGCCAAGAAGTGTTACCGGCATGCACTCAGACATTTTTCCATATTTTGCAACATGAATAATATTACACCTATGACGTATGAAATAAGCATGGAAATGATGGATGATTTTGTTTATTATTTGCAAGCAACTGCTAAGCTGATGAGTTCTACAGCCTTCAATTGTCTGGTACGCCTAAAAACGCTATTAAGAATGGCCTCTTGTAGTGGTTATGATATTGATTACTCTTATTCCGGTGTAAATGTTAAAGTAGATGAGCACGATGTGATCACGTTGGATCGTGACGAAATAACTCAGTTGTACGTATTTGACGGATTAACACCGTCGGAGGAAATAGTACGTGACTTGTTTATAGTAGCCTGTATGACGGCACTGCGTTTCTCTGACTTCTCCAGGTTAAGAGAAGAAAACTTTATTGGCAATATGATCCAGATTAAGACCCAGAAAACGGGTACACTGGTTATCATTCCTCAATCAAAATATGTCAGGAGTCTGCTTCGGAAATACAACTATCAATTACCCAAATGTCCCTGTATTCAGCATTTTAACAAAGTGATCAAGACTGTATGCCGAAAAGCAGGAATAAACCAGCCTGTACCCTATGAAAGAACAATCGGGCTGGAACGTATTTCCAAAATGGTACCCAAATGGGAACGCATCGGGTCGCACTCAGGGCGGCGTAGTGCAGCAACAAATATGTTCTTGGCCGGAATTCCTGCACTGCGAATCATGAAGATTACAGGGCATAAGACAGAAGAAGCCTTTATGCATTATATAGGTTTAAGCAAGGAAGAAAATGCGGCTACATTAGCCGGTAATATATTTTTCCATTAACTCATTAGGCCCGGATATAACTTCCGGGCTTTTTTATTTGCATGATATTGTTTATGCCGTTAATTTTGTATAGGTTATTCGTTTCGTAGTTCATTTGTCGGGTATGGCATATAATAATAAGAATACATTATTGCGCATGATAGAGATTCAGAACCTAGTTCTGGAACGCAAGCGTCATGGCATTACGCAACTGCGTGTCTACGAAACGGAAGTCTACCCGAAATACTTTATCTCCTACGCTACATTTAACCGCTACCTGTCTTATCCTGCCAAACACGAATTGAAATTTGGAAGGAAAAAAGAAGAAGACAGAAAGCAATTATCCTTTAGTTTTTAGATCGATCAATGTCACCATCCATCCATTGTATTTATGGTAATGCGTCCATCCGGACAATCTGAGAGACCTGGTTTCTTCTTCCAGGAATGTCAATGGTTTATCTTCAACTGAATCCAACGCTTGATGCGCCAGTTTTTCATGTTGCAGCACATCGCTGTCCGGTATATAGCCGTCCGATTCGCTGACCACTCCCGATACCACGTGCAAACGGATGCCGATATCGGTCGTATTGGTTTGTTTGGTTTGCCGGTTTATGACCAACGGTGAAAATTCGATAAACAGGCATGGGGCAATATGAATAACGCCTTCGTATTGGTTATTAAACCACTGGATATCCTGTATCCCACCGGGAGTACTGCCGATTACCTGCCCGCTATCCGGATCTACATTCAAATGCAGGGAATCGGTTATTAGCTGTTTGATAGATTTATACAATTCGTAATACATGGTTATTTAAATATTTGATTGAGTTTATTATCAATTATCCGATCTATTTTATCCGACAGTTCTTTGCTGTCGCCAACGAAAGGACGCGCAGGCAGCCTGGCCGAGCCTTTACCGAAAACCCGGATTGCTCCTCCTTCGTTCTGAACGGCCGCATACGGCTTGTCGGATGCTATAGAGACCTGTCCGGGACCGGCTATGTATCGCAAACTGTTTTGCAGTTCATGCGTGGAACCGTTTAATATTTTTCGTTGCGTGGCAGCCTTACTGAAATTCAATTTCTTCTGCTTGGGGGCTTTATAAGATTTACCGGTCTTTTTTATTCCGGCTAAAAGCATAAGATGTCCGTTTTTCCCCTTTATAGTCGAAGCCATACCAGGGGCTGGATGCGTCTCGGCGTTTTACATCCGGCCATTTGTGCAACCCATTGTCAACGAAACCTTCCCGGTTGAAGTTTTCGCGAAAATGGTCGACGGCCTCTTTACCGACAATCCGCGGTAAATCATTTTTTGCCCAACGGTCTATTTCTTTCATATCGCGACCGATAGCCTCAGTGATATCAGGATTAGCGCTCATCTTTCTCTTTCCTTCTTTTGATAAACAATGTAACTGCTTTGTGTGCACCTGGATAACAATCCTTGATGTAAGGATGACGGTCGGTGAAAATACTTCCTGTCATGGCCGGGTTCTGATCCAGGCCGGGGCTGGCTTCTGTTATCCGATTCAATAAGTTTTTTTACCGGAGTATCGCCACGATGCGTAATCGGTTCATTCATGTTTTTAATATCACATTGGCAACCATATACACAGCCCGGATAGTGGGTTTTCCACCAGGAGTCGTGTAATGAACGTACATTATTATAATAAGGCTTGTGCGCATCGCGCGGAGTAACGGCCCGGCTTCGGAGCCATTTCAAGTTAGGGTATAAATCCTGATCCTTTTCATAGTCTTTGAACCGGGCAGCGGTACGGGCTGATTTGACGGCAGTATCGTGTTCTGTTTTAAGCCAGGTCGAGTTGTAGGAGCCTATAACAGGTTCTGTTACTTTCTGAAAATCGCTGAACGAACGTAGCTTGCCTTCGTCATCTATCAGAAGGTCGGCCAGATCATTCTGTTACCGATGTGTCTTGAAAGCAGCGAAAACAGCATTGTCATACTTGAGTTCCTGCAAGAACTCATAGTTGGGATCACCCCATTTCAGTTGGCCGAAACCTTCTTCCACCGCTTCATCCAGTTGCCGGAGCGTAAAAGCGAATAGATCCGGATCAATATCATTCTTTACGTCAAACCGTTTATATATCCGGTTCAGTACTTTGTCCCGTAACTTATCCGGCAGAACGATCTGATATCCTGTTTTACTGCTATCGTTACAAATGTTGCAACAGCTAGCATGCAGTTTATTTATCAGCCCGGAAAAGCTTATGGCTTCCGGGCGCGACCGAAAAAACCAAGAACCTCACTTTCTCCTTTTTCATTCTCTTTTGCGGGACTGGGTTCGTCATAGCTTTTATTGTCGATTGTATTTTCTTTTTTATACTTCAGTTCATAAAAGCGGAACTCATACCCTTTGAGCGGATATCCTTTAAGAATAAGAAATGGGAACAATTTGTAATTGATCAGGTCCTGAATACGTTTCATACGTGCCTTGGTAAACTCGGTAAGGACACGTTCATGTACTTCGGCAGTACCGGCCCAGGCTCCGTTTTTACCTGTATCTGTTTGTCCATTCATCATTTTAGCTATCTGGTCATCGCAAAAACTCAGCCATACCTTTGTAATTATCGGAGCTTTCTTTACTGACTACCGGGGTAACAGTCGGTTTTTCGTCAGAACTGATAACGCCGACCAGGTCGCTTCCAAAATTAGCAGCCATTTCCAGTGCTGCTTTCCTCTCGGCTTCATTGTCGGTATTTGTCTCATAGGTGATAAAGGGCTTCCCAAAACGTTCATTGTATTCGCTCCAGTCCGACCGGGCAAAGGTCTTCCAGATTATTTCCCGGCTAATACTTTCCAATTTGCCCAGCGTTTCGGGATCGCCTAAAGGCAAAAGGAACAAGTCGGCTTCAATGCCATCATAGCAAACGCCTTCCCGGTCATACGGATTAAATACGATTTGTTTTTCAAACGGACGTATATGCTCGCGTGGAAAGATTTTGACATCGATAAATTCACCCTTCTCATCCTGCTCCTAAAACTCGACTAGCTGATATCCCCAGAATTCCAGATCCATAGCCAAAGTGAGGAAATGTGTAAACCAGGGACGTTTGAACAGGTCTGTACGTTTTTTATCTTCTGTATCACTACCCGGCTTACCTACTTCAAATGGTTCGGTAATTAGAAAAGCTTCCGCCTTTTCATGTTCTGCAATTACCTGGCTGTCTTTCCATGTGTTTGAATAAATCTCCAATAGTTTGAGCCTGTCCGGATTGGGCCGATACAAGGCGTCTTCGGCAGCCTTATTCAATTCGTTGATTTGCATCTTCACCCTTTCCGGAGAAAGACGATCCAGTTCGGATGAAAATCTTTTTTCTTTTTTAAGCCCCCTATAAAGGACGCTATACTGATTCTGATACGTTGTATATCCATGATAATAACTGATTAGAGAGAAGTTTAAACAGTGTTTAAACGGTGTTACTCGAATGGGTTATGGCTGCGCCTGGGGCGACTCGCCCCGGCAAACACTGTTTTGGGTTTTCCTGTATTGTTCAGAACAGGTGTAAGTGTCGTATTCTGACGACCGGATCCTACCTTTTCGATTTCCTTCAATACGTCTTTATAATTTTGCCGTACATGTTCGGGAATTTCATCATCCGGACCGGACTGATAAAGGTAATAGACGGCCAGGATAACCATCCAGCGAACCAATGACGGATTCCGGTTGCTGCCTTGGCGTTGTACCTCCTGACTTATATTGTAACGCTGGCTTAGTTTGTCGTAGATATGCCCGAAAGCTGCATTCTCGCAATCTCCCAGTTTATCTGTATTGTCGCGCAGACGTTTGTTTAACGAATTCTCACTGATAAACGTGAGGCAATCTTCTTGTTGTAAAAACTTCATTTCCATATCTTATCCCCTTCTGGCTGTATTGTGTTTGTATTTGATAGAACGTATGCCGCCGCCTTTGCTTTTAAGGGACGGCTTGTTGAGTTTGTAGACGCCGCCTTCTACTGCATCCGGGCCATCGTCGTGCTCCGCATCGGGAAAGCCCAGGAACT
>JAJPZM010000351.1 GCA_021204335.1 Parabacteroides sp.
CTATAAAAAAGTAACAAGAAGAAAAAAAGCCGGCTATAACACGTGAAACACCCATTACAGCCGGCTTGATAAAAAGACTAACCTATTAAAAACTAATCATTACCAACCTTCATTCGGTGTGCATAATTCATTTGTTTCCAATTCCTTTGCAGGTATCGGGAAATAATAGAACTTGTTCGTGCTTCCGGTTTGTCCGCCCAAGAAGTTCTGATAACGAACCGGATCACAGGATTGAAGAGTTTCATCGAACAATCCCCAACGGCGCAGATCGTAGAAACGTTCTCCTTCCACGAAGAACTCTACGGCACGCTGATGTACCAGATCCTCGAAAATAGCATCTTTACTTATAGCTCCGCTGTAATCATTCAGATTGGCACGCTGGTGTATCTGGTTGATATAGCTGATCGCTACATCCAGCTTGTTCAAATTCAAATTCGCTTCAGCCAATAGTAAAAGAACCTCGGCATAACGGATAGCCCGCTCGTTGATAAACGATTTAGGTGGAGCCGGCTCATTATCACGTGTTTTCCAGTTCTGATATTTCAATATCCAATACGTATTCCATTTTTCCTCATAGAATACTTCGCGGAACGGTTTCATATAATAAGTACATTCCGAATAATCCCAGGCAACAGAACAACGTGTACGGTAATCATAATTGCCGTCCTTGTCTTTTTCCTTCAAAAGAATATCCATTATCTGCTGTGTCGGGTTCGCTTCATACCAACCGCCTACTTCCGATGCCGCATATTCTTTCGGGCGGGTATTGGATTGTGTGGAGTTGATATTCTCACCATTACCCCAAAGGTCTGTACCTCCGACATCTTCGATGAGCAACTCAAAAATACTTTCGGCATTATTTTCATGCTCATCGTCGAAATTCCAATAGAAATCGTCTACCAATCGGTAATTATAAGGACTTTTTGTCAGCGGCTCCAACACATCAATTGCCTTCTGCCATTCCTGTTCATAGATATAGAGTTTTCCCAAAGCGGCATTGGCAGCACCTTTAGTCGGTTTACCGACAATATTGGTCAGAGGTAATAACTCGGCAGCATTTATCAAATCTTTCTCTGCCTGGGCCCAGACTTCTGCCTGTGTCGATTTAGCCAATGGGAATGTGGAAGGAGACTGTGATGCCGTCAATCGCAGAGGGACATCTTTAAACTCTTTCGACAACTGGAACAGATAGAAACCATGGATAAACAGACACTCGCCTGTTACAGCATCTTCAAACTCCTGGGAGAATTTGCCTTTGTTTTCTTCCAGTTTCTGCATGATCGAATTGGTACGATACAAAGCATTATAAAACTGATAGAACATACCCTGAGTTAGGGAGTTTGTATTACTGTTTGTAAAACGATTGACCGTATACACATCGGAAATATCATTACGGAAATCGACCTCATCGGCACGTGCGATACGAAGCATCACACCGCGAGTTCCGTAATATCCGCCGTTCAAGGCATTCTTTAGCGGAGTATAGCAAGAGGTCTGCGCCAGATTATAATCGGCTTCATTTTTCCAAAAAGTATCTTCTGTCGCCTTGTTCGGATTCGTTTGATCCAACTGACTGTCGCACGAGGAGAAAAGGAACATTCCCGAAAATAACACAGCCAGTGTTGTCTTTATATATGTCTTCATAATATTTTCTCTCAATTAAAATGTTACATTTAAGCCTAACATAAATACCCGGTTTGTCGGATAAATGAAATTATCAAAACCACGATATCTTGCATTATCAGCATTCACGTCCGGTGTATATTCGGTATATCCGGCAATTGTAAACAGATTTTCGGCATTTGCATACACACGTACTTTCTCGATATAACCTCTAAACAATTGCTGGGGGAGTGTGTAGCCAATCTGCAGATTACGCAAACGCAAATAGGATCCGTTTTCCAGATAACGATCGGATTCCGCACGTGTATTACGGTTCAGGTCGTCCCATGTCAGACGCGGATGTGCTGCATTCAGATTGTCCGGAGTCCAGTAATCCAATGTAGAAGCAAGGAAATTCGTTCCTTTTGTCACGTCTTCCAATGTCTGGCGGGTTGCATTATAGATCTTATTACCTACAACTCCCTGGAAAGTAACAGATGCATCGAAGTTTTTCCACGTAACATTACCGTTCACAGAGAAAGTGAAATCGGGGAACAGACTGCCACAGTAAACGCGATCTTCATCATTGATCGTTCCGTCGTTGTTCGTATCTTTAAAACGGATATCGCCGGCTTGTGCATTCGGCTGTATCTTAGCACCGTCCTTTGAATAAGCTTCCACTCCTGCATCGCTATTGAAATAGCCGTCTGTCGGGATCAGCCAGTATGAACCGATCGGATAACCGGCCATCGTTTTACAGGTATTGATATTCTGGTTGGTAGCACCACCCCAAATAGCCTGTGAACCTGTACCCATTGCCGTCACCTCGTTTTTATTGAAGCTGCCCAACACACTTACGCCATAGGCCAGATCCTTGTTTACTCTGGTATTCCAGGCAACATTAAATTCAAAACCTTTATTACGTATCTTACCTGCGTTACGAATCGGGTCGTTTGCGCCACCGGTAGAAATAGGAATAGGAACTGTCAGCAAGATATCTTTCGTATTCTTCACATACCAGTCGGCTGTGACACTCAAACGATTATTAAAGGCAACAAAGTCTACACCGATGTTGGTCATTGCAGTAGATTCCCATTTGATATCCGGGCTGGCAAAATCTTTCGGGAAAGCACCCTGGATTAATCCGCCATTACCGTCCGGATAGTTGATACCGGTCGTAATCGTAGCAGAATACTGATATTCATCAATCTCCTGATTACCTAACACACCGTAACCACCACGAATCTTCAACTGATCCAGCCAGCTCACATTTTCCATAAACTGTTCTTCCGCCATATTCCAACCGACAGAAGCAGAAGGGAAGTTACCATATCGGTTATTCTTTCCGAACTTGGAAGATCCATCCCGACGGATCGTTGCTGTAATTAAATATTTATTCTTATAAGAATAGAATGCACGTGCCAGGATAGAGGCCAGCACATTACGTTTGGAATAACCTTCGTTACTACGATTGGTCGTAGAAGCGTCGATTTCTTCCAGTCCCTGCGGCAGATTTTCGCCATAGGCCTGTAGCCAGCGATAACGGCTGTCCTGATAAGTATAACCGGCTAAAACTGAAACCTTGTGATCACCGAATGTCTGATCGTAAGTCAACAGGTTTTCCACCAGGATATTACGTCTGCGCGTCTGGCGTTCTGTCAGCTGGGTAACCGAGTTGGTTGTAATACCGAAATCATATTCATTCAAATATTTCTTATACCGGTAAAAGTCAAAGTTAGGAGTCAGGTTTATTCTGTATTTCAAGCCTTTATACAGTTCCAGCTGAGCATAGAAATTAGCATAAACCTTCATGTTTTCACTATAACGATTCATCAGGTTATCATCAATCATACCTAATGGATTAGGTAAATTAGACACATCGCCATATATTCCGCCATAGCCACCTTTATTAGATTCATCATATTTTTCTAAAACAGGAAGTGCTTGCAGGATCGTTCCGATCATACCCCCACGTAATTCCTCATGTAACGGTTTATCATGGTTGAAAGTCAACAGGACATTCGTACCGGCAGAGAATATGCCTTTTTTGTAATCATTTTTCGTTTGTAAAGTATAACGTTCATAGTTCGTACCCTTTACAATACCATCCTGATTGAAATATCCTAAACCTGTATAATAAGTCGAATATTTACCGCCGCCTTTAATCGAAGCATTATAATTCTGCATCAAAGCCGGTCTGAACATAATATCCTGCCAGTCGTTATCCGGTTTGCTTGCCAGATCGGTTGCCATATCCAGAACAGGTTTTCCCACAGCCTGACGAGCTACGGTCGTAACTTCCGCCCATTCTTTGGCATTCAGCATATCCAGTTTTTTACTTACCATGGCGACACCGGCATTGATCGACAGATCGACAATAGGCTTGCCTTCCGTATTCGAGCCTTCCTTGGTTGTTACAATGATAACACCATTGGCAGCTCTCGAACCGTAGATCGCTGCAGAAGATGCATCCTTCAGTACGTCGATGCTGGCAATATCATTCGGATTGATATGATCGATCCCCGACATATACATACCGTCGACGATATAAAGAGGAGCCGCATTATTCAATGTACCGATACCGCGTACCATGATACGGGTACCCGCTTCCGGATTACCACCCTGTGAAACGATATCCACACCGGCAATCTTACCTTGCAATGCCTGACCGATATTGGCATTACTCTGGGTATTCAGTTTATCGGCACTAACATTAGCGACTGAACCTGTCAGGTCGGCCTTTTTCTGTGTACCATAACCGATTACTACGACTTCGTCCAGTGTTTTTGTATCTTCCAGCAATACAATACGGACAGTCTGCTGATTACCAACAGCTACTTCTTTTGTCAGATATCCAATATAAGATACGTTCAAAACAGACTTAGCATCGGCATCGATCGTAAACCGGCCGTCAATATCCGTAATGGTTCCATTGGTCGTACCTTTAACAACCACATTGGCACCGATCACCGGATCGCCGTTTACATCGACTACCGTACCGTTTACATTTTTCGTTTGCTGCTGAACAGGGACCGGGTTTTCTGTTTTTTTAGTCAGAACGATATGTGTTCCTTCCATGGCATAACTAACTCCCATATTTTTCAGCAGATTATCCAAAACATCGGAAACTGGTTTGTTTTTCACTTTAATAGAAAGCTTCTTATTGATATCCACCTGGTTATTATAAATAAACAGATAGTCAGTCTGACTTTCTATTTCACTTAATATATCTTCCAGGTTAGTATTACTTTTGTTAATACTAACCCTGGCATTCTGAGAATGCGTATTTCCTGCAAAAGAGCAAAAAAACACAGACTAATAGCAGAAATGTGGTAATCCGCATAATTCTAAAGATTTTTTAAGTTGCGGGGATTTAGGATAATACCTGCCCAGCAAAGAGTTTTTTTCATACCTTTGTGTTGATTTGAAGTTAATACAATTTAATTAATTGAAATGTGTTGACTGAATGCCGGTAATTGCCCCCAGCGTTTGCCGGCATTTTTTTTGTTTTCATGTATCTTTCATAAGCTCCTTTCCTTTAAGGTTAATAAAT
>JAJPZM010000423.1 GCA_021204335.1 Parabacteroides sp.
AAAATAACGATAGAAAATGAAGACAAAGAAATATAAACAACAAAGTGAAGCTCAACAGGGTAGGGCTAAAATAAAAATCTCTCTCTTTAGTAAGAGAGAGACGACTATCAAATTGCTTGAATATCCAAGCATAACGGCTGCTAAAGTAGCAACTTTTAATGAGTGGAGCAAAGTTTTCAAGGTTTATTTCGCTACAATTTGATAATGTTGAAGTAACGCCACCCTTTGAGGCATAAGCGATCACTGACGTATTACCGCATTTAAAGTACTGATTGACAACGAATAACAAGAAACCGTCAGTCACAACGTCTCTCTCTTACTAAAGAAAGAGACGTTAGTCAAATGTTAAAACAGTGCTTTTGTAGTAGTAAATCGATGATAAAAGGATGGCAAGTATAGGACGTAATTTAAGTAAAAAAGGAGTTATTATGACACTCTTATCACTGGTATTAATGAACACAGGCTGCGGGGACAAAATAGACAATCCGGCAATTGATCCTTCAACGGGAAAAACTGTTGTGGTGACATTCAATCTCGGTATTGCTGATGAAGTCGACGGGGCAGAAGCGAACGCTTCACCCGTCACCAAAGCAAGCAGCAACAAACAATCTGCTTTCGAGGTATTGCCTGTTGCCGATGTGCGTACAAAAACAGATGCCGGCAAACCCGACCTGCTTTACAATCTGGAAATCATCCAATATAAATCAGATGGAACGATAACCAGCCAGACGATAGGAAACCAGACAATCGGTGCCCCTTTCACCGTCAGTCTATCTCCCGATAACGGCTGCCAATTGCTGATCGTTGCCAGAGGAGCCAACTCCGGTTTCAGTGCATTAGGTTCGAAAACGTTGGCAGATGTACAAAAAATAATAGTAAAAGCCAAAGACAGTAACATTAATGCAATTGCTACCGATGCTACTGGCAACGCTTTAGCTAACATGCCTTATTTTCTCTATCTGAAGAATGTCAACATCTCGTCCGATGGCAAAATACAAAGCCCTGAAGGCTATGATGTCCGACTGATGCTCAAACGCTTGGCGGTAAAAGTACAATTAGACTGGACATTCAATCAGACGATGGCCGATGCCGGCTATACCCTGAAAGAAGTCAGACTCTGCCAGACACCGGCCCATTATCGCCTGGTCCCTCAAACCGAATCGACTGACAAATGGGGGGATGTATACCCCACCTCTGTAGCCGAATTTGTCGATGTCTATCGCCTGACGGGAACAGCATTGGCTGATGCCAACGGCTCAAAGATCGTCTGGATGCCAGCCAACTCTCGTGGTATATCAGCTTATGCCACTTCGCCACTCTACCGTAATAAGGACAATGCTAATTCGGCTGCCACTTATGCCGAGTTTGTAGTGGACAACGAAAAAAGAATGAACGCTTGTACTATCGTGCCTACCTGGGCGGCAATGAGACGAACGATTTCAACCTCTTGGAAAATACCAACTACCATTGGACTGTGAATATCAATCATGCCAATTACACCAACGACCCACGCATCCAGTTGCTCGACCAGACACCGGTAATCAGTACCAACTTGCAACCTACTGCCAACTGTTTCATGATGGAGCCGGGTACAAACATCTGTTTCAATCCATATAAACATGAAGCAGGCACAGACGGTTGGAATATAGAACTGATAACAGATGGAACGGTTATTCAGTCTGACAAAGAAATAGCTGAAGTAGAAATATTATGGCAAACAAAAGATGCCGGGACTAGCGGTAATCTGGTCATGGGATTTGTAATCGATAATACCAAAGAGCATAAAGATCATCGTAACCTGGCAAACCTAACCGCCGGCAACGACATAAATAATGCCCGCATTCACGTTAAAGTACCTGTTACCGACGGTGGAAATGCATTGATTGCCGCCAAAAACAGTGCTGGTACAATCGTTTGGAGCTGGCATCTCTGGATAACAGACTATGTGCCCCAGGGCATAACGTCGTCTATCACATACGAGGAAGCACAGAAACGAACCTTGGGAGGAAGTGTCCACCAATATACGGCGGCAGCAGTATTCAAAAGCGGTGGCATTTATCAAAATAAAGTGATGATGGATCGTAACCTTTGTGCCACAGCCGGTGGTTATCCCGAAAATAACGCTTCACAGCTGGAATATGCTAAGCGAATTGGCTATCTGTATTATTGTGGTAGGAAAGATCCTTTCTTTGGATCGGTAGATGGGACGAATAATGAAATTAACGTAATATATGATGGAGATGGCGTAGCTACCAGCCTTGATTTTATAAATTATTCGGATGTTCCACAAACAAATGGTAACACGATGTCATGGACTATACAAAATCCAACGAGTATTATACTTAATAATAATTCTTGGTACAATGGCAGTGAACAGGAAGATCTTCTTAAGTTATATGATAATAAAGGTGTAAAAACGCTTTATGATCCATGTCCCAATGGTTGGACTATACCTTATAAAACGGCATTAGATAATTGCAATACAAGCACAGCAAAATGGACCAGTGGCATTTTATCCGGTCGTTTATATAACGTATCGAGACAAACAAGTATAGCAAATCCGATAACAATTCATAATTCGGCTTGGTATCCTACAACAGCATTCAGAACAAAAACAACTGGGCAATTACAATCACCAACGAATGGTTATTTAGGAACCCGTACGATGTCATTAACATCCGGTAATTATCGGATTTACTACGTCGGATTCACAAATTCATCATGGCGTTTGGAAAATATACTTGGTTACATAGGAGAGCCCTATCCATTCCGTTGTATTCAAAAGTAACTATATAAATACACAAAAACAGATATTGTTAATGTGCGTAAAAAAAGGAAAGAGATAGTACAAAATAACGATAGAAAATGAAGACAAAGAAATATAAACAACAAAGTGAAGCTCAACAGGGTAGGGCTAAAATAAAAATCTCTCTCTTTAGTAAGAGAGAGACGACTATCAAATTGCTTGATTATCCAAGCATATCGGCTGCTAAAGTAGCAACTTTTAATGAGTGGAGCAACGTTTCCAAGGTTTATTTTGCTACAATTTGATAATCTTGAAGTAACGCCACCCTTTGAGGCATAAGCGATCATTGACGTATTACTGCATTTAAAGCGCTGACTGACAACGAATAACAAGAAACCGTCAGTCACAGCATCTCTCTCTTAGTAAAGAAAGAGACGTTAAGCAAATGTTAAAACAGTGCTTTTGTAGTAGTAAATCGATGATAAAAGGATGGCAAGTATAGGACGTAATTTAAGTAAAAAAGAAGTTATTATGACACTCTTATCACTGGTATTAATGAACACAGGCTGCGAGGAGCAAATCGACCCGACAAAGGTCCCTTCAAACGAGGGGAGGATGGTCGAGGTATCGCTCAACATTGGGTTTGCCGATGAAGCGGACGGCTATACCCTTGCCACCAAATCCGACGCATCTTCCGATAAAGGCACGTTCAGCTACGAGCTGCAACCGTCTGTTATCACAAAAGGAGATGCTACAAGAAAACCGGATAAACTCTATAATCTGGAAATACAACAATACGATCAAACAGGTAAGCGTATTGGTGGACTATCGAGCGCAGTAGCCGAGCAGGCTATAGGCTCTACTATCAGCCTTGATATGAAGGCTGATTCCAACTGCCAACTGGTGATCGTAGCCTGGGGCAAGGATAACGACTCTATCCGTTTGGGAACAAGCAATACGTTGGAAGCCGTTCGAAAACTATCCATAAATGCCTCTGTCATTAATAGTATCCCTACTGATAATATGAACAAGATGCCTTACGTGCTGCATCTTGAACATGTCGATGCAACAACATCTACTATTCGGAGCCGCGAGGGTGAAGATGTCCGTCTGCTCCTTAAACGGCTGGCAGCACGATTGACGTTGAACTGGGAGTATTTGTACGACGGTTATACATTAAATCAAATCTTGTTGGAAAGCATCCCTACTAATTATAATATAGTACCCAATCCTGATAAAACAGATAAAACCTATCCGTCATTGCTCGACCAGTTTACAACTATACAGATCGATCCGACTTCCGAATCCGGTAAATCCCCATACTCCTGTTGGATTCCCGCCAATGTACGTGGCACCAACTTGGCCGCCACATCACAAAATTTCCGCACCAAAGCGAATGCCCCGACAGGCAGTTCGTATGCCAGTTTTATCGCAGGCAACAATGCAGATTCGAAAAAGAAGCTCAACTACCGCGTCTACCTGGGTGGCTCTACTTCATCCGATTTCAATATCCGAAGCAATACAAACTACAACTATACAGTTAATTTCAATCATAAAGGTTTACCTGTCAACGACTATCGGGTAACGATCATCGACCCGATACCGGCTTCTGTAAATAATAATAACCTTGTGCCGACAGCCAACTGCTTTATGGTAGCTCCCGGTGGAGCGTTTTGTTTCAACCCCTATCAGTTTTATGTAAACGGACAATCTGTAACTAATGAAATAATGGCAAGTTCTGATTGGTGTAATATTAATGGTACCACGATAGGAGCTTCTATTAAATCCGTTAAAGTACTGTGGCAAACGAAAGAAAATGGCGATATAGGCGACCCGGTATTGGGTGTTGTAACCTCTGCTACTGAACATACGAATATAGTCGACCTGGAAAACTGCGATAAATTAGAGAAAGCCCGTATCTACTGCCGCGTTGCCCCGAATACAACAGGTGGCAGCGGTTTGATTGTTGCCTACGATGATGAAAAAGGTGAAGGTAATATCCTTTGGAGCTGGCATATCTGGGTGACTGGTTATAGACCTTCATCAACTGGAAATTCATCTGTTGATGAAGATAATAAACAGAAACAAAAATATACATACGGAGGATATAACGACGATCAGCTCCCTATGATGGATCGAAATCTAGGTGCACAAGCCGGATATAATACAGTTCCCCCTTCTGCTTTAGAGAAAGCCAAAACAAATGGATTTCTCTATCAATGGGGCAGGAAAGATCCTTCTCCTGCCAGCTATACATCAGATGAATCGATTGTTAGAATAAATGCTAATTTAGACAAACCAACAGTCGGTATATTAAACTTGTACAGTCCTGATGGATTTTCCTATTACCCATTAAAGATTGATACTAAAAATCGAGCAACTTTTCGGGAAGCTTATAAAACACCGGCAACTATAGTTAAGGGGGATAATAACTGGAACAAATCTATAGATGAATTAGGACAAGCATGGGGAGGAAACAGTGATAAAACGGTGCACGACCCTTGTCCGGCAGGTTGGCGCATTACAGAAGTAAAGAATTACTGTTCGTTGTTTTCCGCGGCTAATATTTCTTTCAGTTATAATAGTATACGTTATTATCAAGGTACAATAAATAAAGTAGCGGGTGGTACTTCTGCCACCGGCGGTGTTGTGATTAAGTTCGATAATTCCAACAGGTCGACTTACATCCGCTACATCGGATATTGGTTTGAGGAGTCAGTGTTCAATTTTATCGGAACGACAGTTTTTCTGTGGTGCCGGGATAATGTCACAGCTGCTAGCGGTCAAGGTTCTGCTAAAAGCTTTCAGACGGCTCCGGGAAATTCAGCTATTCTTTATAATAGCGGAGTCTTACGTGAAGCAATGCCTGTTCGCTGCATTCAGGAACGGAAATAGTAACTAAAACGCAATTTTTTGTGTATCTGAAAATGCAACAAAACAGATATGTTAATGTGCGTAAAAAAGGAAAGAGATAGTATAAAATAACGATAGAAAATGAAGACAAAGAAATATAAACAACAAAGTGAAGCTCAACAGGGTAGGGCTAAAATAAAAATCTCTCTCTTTAGTAAGAGAGAGACGACTATCAAATTGCTTGATTATCCAAGCATATCGGCTGCTAAAGTAGCAACTTTTAATGAGTGGAGCAACGTTTCCAAGGTTTATTTTGCTACAATTTGATAATCTTGAAGTAACGCCACCCTTTGAGGCGTAAGCGATCATTGACGTATTACTGCATTTAAAGCACTGATTGATAAGGATTAATAAGAAACCGTCAGTCACAGCGTCTCTCTCTTACTAAAGAAAGAGACGTTAGGCAAATGTTAAAACAGAGCTTTTGTAGTAGTAAATCGATGATAAAAGAATGGCAAGTATAGGACGTAATTTAAGTAAAAAAGAAGTTATTATGACACTCTTATCACTGGTATTAATGAACACAGGCTGCGAGGAGCAAATCGACCCGACAAAGGTCCCTTCAAACGAGGGGAGGATGGTCGAGGTATCGCTCAACATTGGGTTTGCCGATGAAGCGGACGGCTATACCCTTGCCACCAAATCCGACGCATCTTCCGATAAAGGCACGTTCAGCTACGAGCTGCAACCGTCTGTTATCACAAAAGGAGATGCTACAAGAAAACCGGATAAACTCTATAATCTGGAAATACAACAGTACGACCAATCCGGCAATCGTATTGGAGGAATGTCGAGCGCAGTTACACAAGCAATAGGTTCTACTATCAGCCTTTCCTTAAAAGCCGATCCAAACTGCCAACTGGTAATCGTTGCCTGGGGAGAGGGTAATACAACTCCTCGGTTGGGAACGAATACATTGACAGCCGTTCAGAAACTATCCATAGATACCTCTGTCATTAATAGTATCCCTACTGATAATATGAACAAGATGCCTTACGTACTGCATCTCGAACATGTCGATGTAACAACATCTACCATCCGGAGCCGCGAGGGCGAAGATGTCCGTCTGCTACTTAAACGGCTGGCGACACGATTGACGTTGAACTGGGAGTATTCGTACGACGGTTATACATTAAATCAAATCTTGTTGGAAAGCATCCCGACTAATTATAATGTAGTACCCAACCCCGATAAAACAGATAAAACCTATCCGTCATTACTCGATCAGTTTTCAACGATACAGATCGATCCGGCTTCCGAATCCGGTAAATCCCCATATTCGTGTTGGATTTCCGCCAATGTACATGGAACCAATCTATCAGCCACATCACAAAACTTCCGCATCAAAGCGAATGCCCCGACAGGCAGTTCGTATGCGAGCTTTATTGCTGTCAACGACAAGGATGCGAAAAAGAAGCTCAACTACCGCGTCTATTTGGGAGGCTCTACTTCGTCCGATTTCAATATCAACAGCAATACAAACTATAACTATACAGTTAATTTTAAACATACCGGTTTACTCGTCAACGACTATCGGGTAACGATCATCGACCCGATACCGGCCTCCGAGAACAATAACTATCTGGTACCAACAGCCAACTGCTTTATGGTGTCTCCCGGTGGGGCATTCTGCTTCAATCCGTATAAATACACGGTAAATGGAGAACCTATTGATAACACTACGTTACAAAGCAGCGAATGGTGTAATGTTGTGAATGGAACAATCAACACCCCCATCAAATCCGTCAAAGTCCTTTGGCAAACCAAAGAGAATGGAGATATAGGCGACCCGGTATTGGGAGTTGTTACTTCTGCTTCTGACCATACAAATATTGTAGACCTGGATAACTGCAATAATTTGGAAAAAGCCCGTATCTATTGCCGAGTAGCTCCAAATACAAGTGGTGGCAGCGGAGTGATAGCTACCTATACTGGCGAAAATGGGGGAGGTGAGATTCTTTGGAGCTGGCATATCTGGGTAACAGATTATGCACCGGATGCAAGAGGCGATGAAGATGTTCAGACCCCGGTAAGCAAACGGAAACTGAAGTTTGAATATGGCAGTAATACTAATCTGCCTATGATGGATCGTAACTTGGGTGCGATGGCAGGCTATATCGACTTCCCACCCGATGATCTTGAAAAATCAAAAACAAACGGTTTTTATTATCAATGGGGTAGGAAAGATCCTTTTATCGGTAGTTACTCAAATACGAAGATCTCAAGCATTCCATATTCAACTATAAAGAAAGATGCTCCTACAAAAGGACTTTTAAGCCTGTTTAAAGGAGATGGTATTACGTTTCACCCGACTGGACTGGTAAGAAGTAAGCCTTCTTACCGGGTTGCTTATAAAGATCCTGCAAATATGTATAAATCTAGTAACGGCTCTGACTATACTTGGATTGACAGTGAAACGGAGGAATACAAAAATGCTTGGGGAGCCGGTACGACTAAAGGTCTTCATGACCCTTGTCCGGCAGGATGACGTGTTGCAAATGGAAATGCTTATTTACCAGTAAACACTGGTAGCATGAGTGGTAACTTTTATTATCCAAGACTAAAAAAAGAAACTACGGTTAAAGATGGTGGATTCGTTGTCTATTATGATAAAGAGGGAGTAAACACAACTTACTTTTATCTGGCAGGGTATTGGGATATTACTGGGATGGTTGACATCAACAGTGGCATGCACTTTTGGGGTGGAGATGCATTAGATAGCAATAATTACAATAGAGGAAAATACATCTATACATCATCAGCAGCAATGTGGCGATTTTCCGGTGGCAATACGCGCGAATCCTTACTTCTCCGTTGCATCCAGGAGCGAGAATAACAACATTAAAAGATTCCCGGGCATCAACCCCGGCTCAAATAAACATTAGTATAAACATTAAATTTTAAAACATCATGGAAGATTACAACAAAGACTATTTCTGGGAGATTTACCTACGCGATAACCCCCTGACGAAAGACGATCAGAACGACTGCATCGCCGAAGTGAAGACCGGGCCAAAGACGTTGACCACAGAAGATTCTGCCAACGAAATTAAACGAACCGGATCCGAACTGAAGAAGGCAACCATCCTCTCTGTCGTGCAACAAGACAGTGATATCCTTCTCGAAGCATTGCTGAACGGCAATAGTGTGATAACCGATCTTTTTCAGATAACCCCGCGCGTTCAGGGCAATTTTGCCAATTCGGAAGCCCCGTTCGATGCGAATATCCACAAGCTGGCATTCGATGTCGTTCCTACTAAGAAGCTCCGCGAAGCGTTGAAACACGTAAAAGTGATCAACCTCGGGGCAAAGGGCGATGTAACACATATCGGTATTGTTATCGACACATTAACCGACCTAACCGACGGAACAATCACTCCGAACGACGATATACGTGTCGAAGGCTCGCGTATCAGAGTATCGGGCGATGCCCCCGAAGTAGGCGTTTATTTCGTGCCCGAAGATGGAAAGGCTCCGATCAAGGTAACACGCAAATTGACACAAAACGATCCCAAGCAATTGCTGGTAAGAGTACCCGCACTGCCGGATGGCAAATACACCCTGCGCATTGTTACTCAATACAGCAACAGTACTCAGTTATTGAAGGAGCCCCGCACAATCGAATATAAAAGACCATTGGTTGTAGGCAATATCGATGACGACGACCGTCCGGTAATCGAGTAGTTTTTATACCCGTCGAAGATACGGGCGTATGTCCGACGAACATATTCCCGTATTCTCGATGAACATATTACCGTATGTCGACCGAGAATATGGAAATATCTTCAAAAGCGTTCTTTGATATGATGAGATTGATAGGAAATGAATGATAATTCGATGTGCCTGTCATAATAATTCCTATATTTGTATGCACGAAAAAAACAGTGGATATGGATAGGAAAAAGTTACCGATAGGCGTCAGCGATTATAAAATGCTGATAGAAGAAGATTATTATTATGTGGATAAGACAGACTTTATCCGTCAAATAATAGAAGATGGTAGTCTGATTACCCTGCTTCCCCGTCCGCGCCGTTTTGGTAAGACCCTCAACCTTTCAACGCTACGTTATTTCTTCGAGAAAACGGAAGGGAATGTGTACCGTCCGCTGTTTAAAGGGAAAAGCATCGAAAGGTGGAAAGACTTCGAGAAGTATCAAGGGAAATACCCGGTAATACTAATCACGTTGAAAGACTGTAAGGCCGATACATTCGAACAAATGCTGGATACGCTGGGACAGGAGTTGCAAAACGAATTCCTGCGCCATAAGTATTTGCTGGATGATCCCCGTACAGAACCGGTGTATATTTCGGATTATAATGCTATCCTTGAAAAACGGGCAACAGAAGTGCAAAAGCAAAACTCTCTGGCTATGTTGTCGACCATGTTAACAACATACTGGGGCGTTCCCCCGTTGGTTCTGCTCGACGAATATGACACCCCGATCCACGTAGCTTTCGACGAAGGCTATTACGACAAGATGATCGGTTTCATGCGTAACTTTATGAGCCTGGTGTTTAAGGACAATACGGATATTTTCCGCGGCGTTATCACCGGCATTCTCCGGGTGAGTAAGGAGTCGATTTTCAGCGGACTGAATAATATAGATGTGGATACCATTCTGGAACAGTCGATGTGTACCTCCTTTGGTTTTACACAGGAGGAAACTGATCGGATGCTCGATAACTACGAAATGAGCAATCTGAAAGATGAAGTAAAACAATGGTATGACGGCTATTTATTCGGAGGAGAAACAATCTACAACCCCTGGTCTGTATTATCCTTTATCAGTAAAGGTGGAGTATTGGCTCCTTACTGGGTAAACACTGGCTCCGACGTCCTGCTGCGCCACCTGCTGGCCGACGGCCCGTCGCAGATACGAATGGGAGTAGAGTCGCTGATACAAGGCGAACCAATCCGTAGCGTGATCAACGACAAATTGGCTTTTCCTGATCTGTTAGCTAAACCGAACAATATCTGGTCGTTTATGCTATTTAGCGGCTATCTGAAGGCTACCGATCCGCAACTGACTTCGGAAGATTTAATCGAATATGAGTTGCAGATACCCAATCGGGAAGTGAAAACCGTCTACCGTACCATCATACAAAGTTGGATAGACAACGGCCCGGTAAAGAACGACCGCCTCGAGTTAATGCTGCAAACCTTACGAGCCGGCGATATCGAGTATTTCGATGAGCTTTTAAACGACTTCGTTATCAATACTTTTTCTTATTACGACACCAACAGCCGGGAGCCTGAAAAGGTTTACCAGGCATTCCTGTTAGGAATGCTGGCCGGCATGTCTGACTACGAGGTTAGTAGTAACCGCGAATCCGGCTTCGGCCGTTACGACATCCTGCTCCGTCCTAAAAATGGCAAAGGACAAGCCATCATCATGGAATTGAAGCGCCTGCGTCCGAAAGAGACAGTCGAGAAGGCCTTGAATTCAGCCTTGCTACAAATAGAAGAAAAAAAGTACGATGCCATCCTGCGCAAAGACGGCTTCACCGATATCCTGAAAATGGCTATTACATTCGACGGTAAACGTGTTTGGATAAAGACTACCTAGTAGAAAACTAATTACATTTCCTATCAATCGCATCTGTAAAAACTAACAGATGCACCAATCGTTACGCAGCATCCCGCCGGATGCCCTGCGCAGCTATTCGTGTGTCCATGAATATAATTTATAAACAAAGAGTATGAGATTGAATAACTTAGTAAAAAGACCGTTCCTGCTGGCAGCCCTTACATTGCTGACCGCCTGCCACGACGAGGAGAAGCCGCAGCCCGAGCATGAGGGCGAGGGGCAGCTTGTCGTTACGGTAGACAATGGCGACAGGCAGCCGCTAACGTTGCGCATTTACGGCGAAGGGCTGGAAAAACCTCTCGAATGTGCTGTCGACGAGGCGATCCCGGAGACAATCTTCGCTAGCTGGCTGCCGGTGGGCGAGTACGACGTGCTGGTAGTGCCGCAGGCAACCGCAGAGGTGGCTATTGGCAGCACCGACCGTTTCGCTTCGGCTACCGCTACCGTGCGCATCCCCGAGGGTGCGGCAACGCTGCCCGTATTAGATACCCCGGTCTTCACTGCTGTCCGCTCCGGCATCACCCTCGCCGAAGGGGAAGACAACGCCCTGACCCTTCAACCCAAAGACCTTCGTAAGATATTGCGCCTCTCGGTATCGGCTCCCGAAGGACTGCTTGCCGGCACCATCAACGCCACCCTTAGCGGCATCGCACAGGCGGTAAACCTCGTTACCGGCGAAACGACAACCACTGCCACCCTCGGCATGCAGCTTCCTGCCCCCGGTACCGGATCCGCCAGCCGCACAACCGCCGGCATACTCGGCATCGCCGGAGCACAAAACAACGAAACAGCCACCGGCACCGGCAACCACCTGCTGACGCTTACCTGGCAATCCACCGATGGAAAAACGTTGACTTACAGCGAAGACGTTTCCCAACAACTCTACAAAGCCTGGCAATCGGGCGCCGACACCCTCGAACTGGCGGTGACAGCCACCTCGAACGTCGCCATCCGTTTATATACCGGCATCCTCACACGCGCCGGCATCGACGCTTTCGACCAGACACCCGTATGCGTGGCCGTCGGAACAACGGCAGGCGCCTACACCGAGTGTTGGGACGGAACTGCCGGCAACGACGAGATCACGTTGCAACCGGAGCGCTATTACCCTGCCGACGGCTCGCCGCTCTACCTGCGCAGTTATTATCCGGCAGCCCCGTTGGAAAACGGTTCGGTCCACTACACGCTGACCGGGCAGGAAGACCTCTTGCTCTCCGTCGAGCAAAGCGGTTCGATAGCCAACCCTTTCCATCCGGTGAAGTCGCCGCTGACACACCGCCACCTGCTGTCGCAACTCAACTTTAAGATAAAGCTCAACGGAGCTTCCGATAAATATCTGATCCGTTCCGTCAAGCTCAATGGGTTGGCCCAACAGGCGCGTGTCGACCTGTTTGCCGAGACCGTCGAACCCATCGGGCAAGCCGGTCCGGTAGTGATCTATACCGATCCCGGCACAGGCGGTTTCCCGATTGTCGGCGGTGTCGTATCGTTGCCCGGCTACGTGCTGGTGCAGCCCAATGCCGAACTGACGCTCGACCTGGTGATCAACATCGACGGCAATCCCGCCCACGATAAGATATTTACCAACGTCCCCGTCAACTTCACCGGCGGTGGCACAGAGGGCGGCAATGCCTACGAGGTGGAAATATCCTTGGAAGCGCCCGGCGAACCGGATACACCGGATGATCCGAACAATCTGGAGGACCCCGAAAGTCCGGATAACCCCGGCACACCGGATGATCCTGATAATCCCAATAATCCGGATATACCGGACGTCCCGGACAAGCCCCAGGAACCGGAAGCCTCCAATGGCATCAAAATAACAATCACTGCCAAAGTCACCAATTGGGGAACAGGCGAAAATGGAGGAGTAGAGATATAACTCATATACAATAAGAAACAAATATTTATTATTAACAATTTATACAAGTAAAACAATGAAAAAGAATTTATTAAGCATGGCAGCCTTAGCGCTTATCCTGGCAGGCTGCTCGAGTAATGAAGATGATGTGAAGATTGACAAGGAGGGAACCAACAAAGCGGTACCCATCCAAATCAGTCAGAAAGTAGCCGGGGTAGAAACAAAAGCGGCAACAAATTCAACAGAAGTGACTGCCAATATTATAATGATAGATGCTTCTGCACAGTCCTCTGATACTCCCGATTTTGATGCGTTCACACCCAGAACGAGTAATAAACTAACTAGCGGCAGTTTCGCTTCAGATGACGATCGTGCCAACGTGGCAACTGCTACATTCTCAGCGAGTACAATTGCTACAACTCTTAATGTATCACCCATTTTGTATTATCCGAGTAGTTCAACAAAAACCTTTATATTAGGAGTTGCCCCTACCGGTACAGTATCAAAAGATAAAGTCACATTTTCTACTGTTGACGGATATCAAGATGTGATGTTTGCAGAGAAAAAGGATGCAGGCAGTGTTTCTAATGCGGCTTCAGCAAATGGTGAAAGTAATACTAATACAGTTGAACTCGAATTTGCTCATCAGACAGCACAGCTTGTATTTGTTTCTAAACTTAGCACAACAACTTTTACTGATACAGAGTGGGATGGTAAAACAGTTACTGTCAAAACAATTACTATCCAGAATGCAGAAGTTCCCGCAACAATCGTACTGAACGGCGGCGAAATCGAATGGAGTCAAAAAAATATTGACGTTGCCGGATGTGCAGAGAAACTTACTACAACTGCATGTGCAAAAAGTATCCCTGTAATGATCAAGCCAGTAGGAAAAGTGACAGTCGACCTTGTATTGGAATTAAGCGATAATACAATAGTAAACTATAATAACCTTGTTATCCAAACTGCAAAGGATGGAGCAACAGGAAATCTGTCTATAGAAAAAGGAAAATCCCACCTGGTTACATTTGAGATTACGCCACCCGACAAGGCAACCTCTGGCACAGCTGTTTCTGTAACAGCCAAAGTTCAGGCATGGGAAACCGGTGACGAAGGCAAAGTTGAAATCAAATAATCCCCATCACCCAATTGCGAATGAAATTACCAAGCATATATCTGCTTTTAGTTCCGGCGTTGGTGTCGGTATCAGGCTGTTCAGACTCGGATCAACCCGAGTCTGAACAGCCTGATCGAACTGCGTGCATCGGATGGGGGAGAAGTGGTAACAAAAACAGAGTCTACGACTATCGAAAAAGAGTTTTCTACCACAGTATTCGCAACGAAACGCGATGACGATTATACAAATCTTTCGGCCTCTGGCACTGACAACGAGTGGATAAAAGATGCTACTGTAACAACAGCGGGAGCAGTCACGTTTACGGATAACCCTGTTTATCCCAAGAACGGGGACTGGATCTATCTGGTTGCCGTCGCCCCAAAGATAGCATCGGCCGCATCCTACAACGGCACAGACGCCACCGTCACCTACACGCTCGATGGCAAAACCGACTTGTTATATGCCAGCCAGATTCAGGGGAACCGGTGGGATGGAAGCCGTTTTAGCAATAATACGGACCAGAGTGTAGAACCGCTCGAATACGCCCACCTACTCACCCAACTGAAGTTCAAGGCGAAGAAGGTTACCGCCGGCCTGACCGTCAACGTGAAGAAAATCACTGTCGGCAGTGTGAAAAACACCGCCAAGCTCGTATTGGCAACCGGCACAGCAACGTTCGATGGTAACGCCGACCTGTCTTTGTCTTTCGGTGGCGATGATAGCGACGGAACAGCAATCAGCGGAACGAAGGAGACTGATGCAACAGTGCTTGAAGGCGCATTGCTATTGCCTCCATTGGGACAAGATGATGCAGCCTACACGTTGATAGTCGAAACCTCTGTCGGAACCTTTAAAGACGTTCCGATCGAGTTCAGCAATGGCAGTGGTTCAGGTTCGGACAACCAACTCAAACAGGGCGTCTCCCACGACATCACCCTCGAGATCAGCGACCGTGAGCTAGAAGTGTTATCCGTCACCGTTGCCGAATGGACTTCCATCCCACAAGGCGGCGAGTTAGACCTGATCAACTAACAAATAAAACAACAAACAACAACTAGTATTAAAATTTAAAAGACATGAAACAATTAAGAAACATCAACCTGCTGCTCCTCAGTGCCCTTCTGGCCACTTCCTGCAGCAATGAAGAAACCCCAACCCCCACCATCAACCCCGCCACCGATCAGGAGGCAGTAGAGTTAGGCATCACTGCGGGGGTGGCGCTGACGAAGAGTGCGATAACTGGGGGAAATAACGTTCAAACAGGAGAAGGCGCAGATGTGATGCAAGCGATTGCGGTGTATGCATTGGGAAACACAACTTCGTATGGCGGTAGTGTAGGAAATAATTATGCTTTATACAGTCAATCAAGCGGCTCGTGGACGAATAATGCCTCAAGTAATACAGATAAAATCTTCCTGACAAGTGAAGAAGCTACAATATATGCTTATCATCCGGCGTATACACCAGATAAGACAGATCATTATATGAAAAATGCAGATGGCGGAAGCGCATTGAAAGTTTCAAGTGCATTTGCAGCAACTTCAACTATTCCCATAACTGTTTTTCCGGGTGGCGAGAAACAGAATGATTCAGAAGCTTTAAAAACACAAAGTACAATACCTGCAACAGCAACAGGGAGTGCAATCTTATCAGCCCCAGGCGAAGTTGATTATATGTGGGCTATTGATGGTTCTACTACAACTAATTCAACTGGAGAGAATAAACAACCAACAGCCAGTAATGGTAAACAAGCTAGCGGAAAACCCAAGGCTGATGCCCACAAAGTAACCCTAAAAATGAAGCATGCTTTATCAATGGTCAGTTTCAAGATATATAAAGAAAGTAACTATACGAATACTGGTACACTGACAAAGATTGTATTGAAGAATGTAAGTGAATCACAAGACGCTGATAAAGTTTTAGCTACTTATGCAACCATGACAATGAAAATTGCAGATGGAACTATTGAAACAACTAGCACTAAATCTGCAGCTACATATACTCGCTATATTGGGACAAGTGGAACAACAATCGCAGGAGAATCTGATAAAGACAACGCCCCAAAATACAGCATTCTTGTTTTACCGGAAAAAACAAGTGAGACTGCCTTTGACAAATCCAAAGTCCAGGTAGTCTTCACCATCGACGGTGCGGAATATGCAGTGCCATTGGCTGCAAATACAGATAACACTACCAAATGGGAAGCCGGCAACAACTACCTCTACACCGCTAAGCTGAGTGGTAAAGAGTTAAGCATAACTAGTGTAACGGTTCAAGCATGGGAGGATGGAACTGTTCCTAATGATGAGCTACCTGTCAACTAATTGACGTGGATTTAGAAAGATATGAATCATCAAATTAGCGACAGGTAGTAACTGATTCCCCTCTAGAGAGGGGGTAGGGGGTGTGTAAATGCCAGTAAATAAAACCAGCTAAAAACACAGGGATGGCTTAAATATATTTGTGTGTTATTGATAAAGACCTGTTTATTGGCCGTATTATAACACACCCCCTTCCCCCTCTCTAGAGGGGAGCCGGTTACAACCAGTCACTATAAACAAACACTCAAATCAGTTAATTAGAAAACAAATTATTCAAACAACAAGACAACACCAAACATGAAACCGTATAAGTACCTATTATTACCCATCCTGTTATTCCCTTTTGTAACATCCTGTTCGAAAGAGGAAAGCATCGAAGGTCCTGTTAGTCTGAACCCGAATGTGGCAGGTGTGTCGCTGACGCGTGCAGGAATAAACACGAGCTCTGACCTGACAGCTATCGGCATCTATGCCGTTAACTACGACAAAACGCAGTCTACTTACGGCGAATGGCCCAAAGGTACATACGGTAAATACGCTCATCAGAACAATGACCCATTCACCCCAGCCAGTGCCGACCAAACCATCTGGCTTAATCCGGAGGTAGCCATAATCTATTCCTTTCATCCGGCAGCAGACAACACTACTTCCATTTCCGATGGAAACGCCAGTCCTTCAGATGCTTCAGTAACAACACCAATCCCTTGCATCCCCATTCCCGAAGGGACAATCGTCCTGGCACCAACAATTAGCGGCACCGTCTCAACCTTTGACTTTACAACTGCCGAGAAAGACTATATGTATGGCGTCAAATACGATGATAGTCTACCGGACAATGATAAATTTACAACAACACAACCTGTTGCCGACAACGGACGGGCGGCTGGAAGTTTCGGCAACCAGGTCTCCATCGGCCTGAAACACGCCTTTTCGCAGATCAGATTAGCGATAAAGAAAGGCAATTATCCAGTAAACCCTATTGTAAGCAATGTTACTTACACTCGCTCAATGAAAATATTAGCAGCACCAGAGAATACTAATTACGCTGTAAAAATGCAATTAACAAACGGACAATTTACCGGATTAGCCGATGTGGCCGAACATGCTTACGAATACGATCTAAGCAAACTCACTAACGGCGGGTACCAATTAACCGGTGATGCCAGCAACGATATAATCATCACCAACTACTCGCTACCCAACGCGACAGCCCCTTTGACAATCAGCGTAACGGTAG
Source organism: Parabacteroides sp. (assembly GCA_021204335.1). Lineage (GTDB taxonomy): Bacteria > Bacteroidota > Bacteroidia > Bacteroidales > Tannerellaceae > Parabacteroides. Next base: position 17,784 of record JAJPZM010000423.1, read on the forward strand.
ACGACAAAGTGATGTCGATCACTTACAACGACGATCCGGAATGGTTGCCGGGAAAGATATATACATACGCTATCTCCATCAACGGTACCGGCTTGAAATTCTCGGGCGTCTCTATCGTCGACTGGAATACCCCGGCAGATAACAATACAAGTGGAACATTATAATACGATACGACAATGCAAAGATATTTTATACATACCTCACATCTGGCACTGCTTTTTGCAGGGCTATTGGCTGCCTGCACTTCCGAAGAAAATCTTCCGGGTAGCACCCCCGAAATGCTATTAACGCCCCGTCTCTACGTAGGGGCAACCGAAACCCGTTCGATCGTGAACGGGACGGCAACAACTGCCAGCGAATCACGAATCAGTCAGGTTAAATTGTTCGTTACCCAAAATGGTAATCTCCCCGATGCATCAGACGGTCATACTCCATATCCCGGAATAGGCTCAGGCAACACCGCCGGTCTCTCCATGTTCACTCTCACAACAGGCGAGACAAAAGATGAATGGATAGGCAGCCCGGAAGTAAAGCTATCCAACCAGGTAGCCCGCATATTTGCTTTCAGCCCGCATGATGCCGATTTCACAGCATCCACAAGCAATGATGAACATAAAATAAAAGTAACCGTCCCGGCTGTGCAAACCTTCAACGGCAACAACACCTGGCAGTGCAGCACAACCGACTATTTATACGGTTCATCTTCTTCCGTAGCCGGAGAGGCGGCAAACATTACTGCCAGTAATAAAGAAACAGACGGCTCCCCGTCTTACAGCCCCGAAATATCTATGCAACACGCCCTGTCGTTGCTGGTATTTACCATGCAGAGCGCTCCGGCACGTAAGGTAGATGTAACCTACGACTATGTGCAGAAGGTAACCTTATCCAGTACAAGCGAAACTCCATTCCTTGTTACAACAGCAGAAAACGGAGGAACCATGCTAGTTAAGGACGGAACACTGTCGTTAGGCAGCAGTACCGCATCTTTGGTATTTACTCCGACACAGAACACGACTGATGGCTCCGGCACTACTACTCTTAATGCAGTTTGTTGCGGAGATGCCGGCAAACCAAATACAGTTGCTTACGGATTAGTATCGCCACTATCCAGTACGCCTACTGCCAATCTGACCGTAACCGTCCTCTTGGGAAAACAGGATGGCTCTGCCGATAACCAACGTGAATTATCCGTAGATCTGACTCCCAAACAATGGCTGAAAGGGAACCGTTATGCCATCAACCTAACCCTGTCGGACAGGGCAGTAACGGTTAACACAAGCACTGACGGCGGGTCTGTTACAGACTGGATAACCGGCTGGAACGACGGGGACTCGAAAGGTAACGGAACTCTCAACCCGGATGGCTTTATTGATAATAAATAAAAACAACGATAAGATGAACAAAAGAAATTTACAGAATACAGGCTCCTGACTGGCCGGTTTATGTTGCTTCTTTCTGATATATTCTTCCTGCACGGCGGAAATAGCGGAAGAACCGCATAACATCGACGGTATGCCCGCCATTATACGGGCGGAGATCGATACGACCGGTCTTGCGACACGTGCCGATAATCCGACCAACGAGTATGAACGAAAGAACTTTATCACCAACGACCAGATCAGTATCTCGAAGATATATAACGGATCAACAGCGTCCCCCGTATTTTATAAAATGGGTAGCGATTTGAAATGGGCTGTAGTCGGAACCAACGCAATTACTTTGCAGGCTGGAGCAACCTACCAGGCAAAATTCCCTTTCGACTATTCAGAGATTAAGCAGAACCAGTCGACCACTGAAAACTATCTGGCAAGCAATTATCTGCTGACAAAGGCGATTTCTTCGCGAAACGGTGTGCTCAACTTTACCGGTGACGGAGCTTTCGTTCATCAAAATACAAAGATAACGCTGGCTTTCACCGGTCACAATAACTCCGCTTTAAGTACCGATGTCAGCGATTTCAGCAACTTTACCATATCGGCAAGCGGGCTTCGTACAGGAAAAGCTGATACAGAAGAACAAATTGTGTTCTACCGCCCTGATGCCACTGCGTTTACTTGGTGCGGAATCGTTTTTCCGAAAGGAGGGACAGACGCGACAACTATCGCATTGTCGCTGACTTACAACGAGGTTACTTATAAAACGACAATAAGCTGCCCGATGGCAGCCGGTACACATTATAAATATACGCTGGCAATCAAGGACGATTATCTGGTTCCTACCGGCACCGAGATAACAGGCTGGACGAATGAAACAGTCCATACCGGTGATTTTGACATAAAAAAAAGATTCAAACTCTTAGCCGTATGAATTACACAAAACAAATAATAATAGCCGCAAGCACATTGGCATTTTGCCTGCCATCGTGTACAAACGAGGCACTTATAGATAACCGCCTGTTGGGTAAAGAACTGGTCGTTTCGGCCGAGATCGTTTCGTCTGCTACGCAACAGGAAACCCGCGTAGGGGCTTTGGGCGCAGTTGGAGCCAGCAGTTACGATAAAACCTCTTTCTTCGATGACGACCAGATTCTAATAAGCAAAACAGGAGAAACGGATGGTGTCCTTTACCACAAATTAGGTACACGCTGGTTGCCGGTCAGCGGGCAAACACCGCTGACTGTAAGCAGTAGCGCCGAAACATTTACGGGCGTATATCCCCATGATTTCAGTATGATATATAGCAATCAGACTGACAACGGAAGCAATACCGGTGACAATTTTAAGAAAAGTAATAAGTTGATGGCGGAAGCCAAGACTACAACTTCCGGCAACTCCGTCAAGTTCCAATTCTCCCCCGCCTTCTGCAAAATGACTGTTACCATCACTCTCACGGATGCACGCTCGGATGTTACGGCTACCCTGACAGCATCAGGTATCTGTACGGACCCCAATAATACAGGATCTATCAGCTTGTTGCGTACATCGTCTAATACTGCCAGTACACAGCATTCTTTCATCTGCATTTTCAATCCGGGGACATACGCGACCCATTCCTTGGCTGTACAAAGTACAGATGCGAGCAGTGCTACAATATCCGATAGTTATACTTATACGAGCAGTAAAACATTTGAAAAAGGCAAGAACTACATCTACAACTTTACTTCCACCAACGACCTGATCCTTACGGATATTAAGGTAACAGATTTTACCGAAGGCAGTCCAAACGATGTAGGAAGCGCCACCTGACGATAAACGAATAACGATAAAATATAATCTTATGAAATACATCAACTTAAAAACATTCGGCTTATTGGCTTGCTCCCTACTGGCAGCTTGCCATACGGAAGAGGTACCGGTTTTCGACGATACCAATGCTTTGCAGCTCTCGTCGGTCAGCCTGGAAGGGGATATGGCTGTCAAATCGATTGTCACTTCTATTGAGAAAGTTAATATTTATACGACAAAGCCTACCACGCACGAACCGCTTACAACAAATGCTTTGTCTACTTATACTTACTCGGGCGGTGCCTGGAAGTCAGATACTCCGCCATCACTGGATCCACCACAGCCGCCATCACAGGATGGAGACTATAGCATATACGCCTATTATCCGGTTGAGAATAATGGAAATCCGATTACAGTGACAAACAGTGCCGACGGAAACCATACGATATCGGTCTATGTCCGTTCGGAAGATACATTCGAGGGCGATCAGAACGATTATCTTTATGCGGCCAGTTGCCCGATTACCGCATCTTCCGCTCATAAAGTAATCAGCCTGACCATGATGCATGCCCTGGCAAAAGTAACTTTTCAGATACGCAAATCGGATGCGGCAACGGAGAGGCTGACTCTAAACAATATAGAGGTACATAGCCAGACAAGCCGCCTCCAAAGCGGCGAGAACGGAACGATGAACCTGGTAACCGGACAGTTGAATGGTTTGGCTTCCGGTTCATCGATCCTGTTGACGAGCAGTACAGGTGGTGCCACACTATCTTCTACTCCCACCGATATTTCCGCCCTAATGGCTCCCATGAGCGGCCCCGAACAGGTTTTATCGTTCAAACTGACAGTGACTGTGGCAGGAGAGGCGACACCGCGTGTTTTCGAAACCAAATCCGTTACCTCTTCCGACTCTAACGGCGAACAGTGGGAGGCGGGCAAGGAGTATATCTACCAAATCAAGGTAGATAAAACGGGAAGTTCCATTGAAGGAGTAAAGGTGTACGACTGGAAAACAGGCGCCGACCAGAACACACAAGTAGGTATATAAACGCATAATCAGTCTTACAAATATGAAACAGTTATTTATACAAACAGGAATAGGATTACTCCTGCTGCTGACGGCCTGCCACAATGAGGTTGTGCCGGAAGACAGGGGAGAACAGGTAACGCTATCGTTCGACCTTTACAAAGCAGAACTGACAAAAGCCGAAAACGCTACTCTCATGCCCGCAGGTAAAAAATTCTATGCGTATGCTTACGAGCAGGGAAGCACGACAGACCAGGTACCGGTTGGCTCTGGTATTTATACGGTTGACAACAAAGGCACAGCAACCGGCAACCTGACACTTTATCGCGGGGTATATAACATCTATCTGGTATCTTATTATGATGATTATTATGTACCTGAATTAGGAGATAACTATTTAATCACAGTCTCCAACGAAAAAGACTTCATGCACACCGCCCTGAAAAATGTAACAGTGCAGCCCACTCCCGGCGAAAACAAGATGTCGGTACCACTCACTGATCCGTTCAGCCGACTTTGCTCTAATGTGATTGTGTCAGTAAAGGCCAGTAATACACAGCCGGTTACAGTCATGTGGCTTACAGTGAAGAATATTACAATAGACAATCTTTCTGCACCGTTATCTTATCAATTGGGGACAGATAATCTGCTAACCTCATCCGCTCTATATACCGAAAGTTTGAGTTTTAATGGAGATGAATTTGGATCGACAGACAAGGAAGCAAAAGTTCCCAAAGTAAGTAATCCGAAGGTCGTACTTCCTATAAATGGTGCTACAGCTTTAAAATTCAATATAAGTTTGGAAATTCAGTATAATAGAACCGGAGAACAAGGTGCTTCTGTAACGGAACCTTTCAGCTACGAAGCCTCAGTCCGCAAAATATTTCTTCCGGGTATGACTTATGTCTTTGATTTTACGCTCACATTCTTCGGGGCTCTTAACCCGGCAGACTTAACATTAGGCATACTTGAAT
>JAJPZM010000393.1 GCA_021204335.1 Parabacteroides sp.
CTCTTACTTTCATATCTAGTTATTTTTATTTATATCTAAAAGCAATTCTACCTTTTGATAGATCATACGGAGACATTTCAACTCTTACTTTATCACCAGGAAGGATTTTAATATAATGCATACGCATCTTTCCTGATATGTGGGCAGTAATCTCATGTCCGTTCTCTAATTCTACACGAAACATTGCATTCGACAATGCTTCTACTATCACTCCATCTTGTTTAATAGCTGCTTGTTTAGCCATATATATCAAATTAAATTGCGTTATTTCCTAGGACTTCTTCCAAAAACTTAAACGAAGATAAAATCTGAGGACCGTCGGGTCTGATAGCAATGCAATGTTCGAAATGAGCAGAGCACTTTCTATCTTTTGTACGTACTGTCCAACCATCCTTTTCAAAGACGACATTTTTGCTTCCCATATTGATCATAGGTTCAATGCAGATGCACATTCCGCTACGCAATAATGGTCCGCAACCGGGTCTTCCGTAATTGGGTACTTCCGGTTCTTCATGCATCTTACGCCCGCAACCGTGACCTACCAACTCTCTGACAACAGAGTAATTTTTCGATTCACAATAGGACTGTACAGCGTGACTGATATCCCCTACCCGTTTACCTTCTGCAGCATGCTGGATACCGAAATAAAGAGACTCTTTTGTTGTCTTCAACAATTTCTTTACTTCCGGAGTAACTTCACCTACACAAAATGTATAAGCAGAGTCACCAACAAAGCCATTCAATATTGTGCCGCAATCAACTGATATAATATCACCTTCCTTTAAAATAACTTTTGAGGAAGGAATACCATGTACAACATGTTCATTTACAGAAGCACATATTGAATTCGGAAAACCACCATAGCCTAAAAAGGCTGGAACAGCTCCATTATCTCTAATGAATTCTTCAGCAATTTTATCGAGTTGAAGAGTTGTTACTCCAGGAGCGATATGCTTAGCCAACTCTCCCAACGTCATACTAACCAACTGATTGGCAGCACGCATCAACTCGATTTCTTCATCTGTTTTTAAATAGATCATTCTACTAATAAGCGGCTACTGAGCCTGTACGACCTTTAATTCTTCCTGACTTTAACAAACCGTCATAATGACGCATCAATAAATGACTTTCGACTTGCTGTAATGTATCCAACACCACACCAACCAAAATCAACAAAGATGTTCCTCCAAAGAACTGAGAGAATGCCTGACTTACTCCCGCTACCCTTGCAAAAGCAGGTAAAATAGCGACTAATGCCAGGAAAAACGCTCCCGGAAGAGTAATACGGTCCATGACTGTATCCAGATAGTCTTTGGTACTTTTTCCAGGTTTTACACCCGGAATGAATCCGTTGTTTCTCTTCAGGTCATCTGCCATCTGAGTCGGATTGATAGTAATTGCTGTATAAAAATAAGTAAATAAGATGATCAATACAGCAAAAACAAAGTTATACCAGAAACCGGTATTATCCATAAATGCAGCCCAGAAACCAGTTCTGTCACCTGCACTGGAGAATCCTACAATAGAAATAGGAATAAACATGATTGCCTGAGCAAAGATGATAGGCATTACATTGGCAGCATTCACCTTCAACGGGATATACTGTCTTGCGCCACCATATTGTTTATTACCAATAATTCTTTTTGCATACTGTACAGGAACTTTACGAGTACCTTGAACCAATAAAATAGCACCGGCAATAACTAGCAGAAGGAATAGCATTTCAAACAAGAACATAACCAGACCACCGGTTTTTTCACTTGTTCTGGAAATAAATTCCTGGAACAATGAATGCGGCAGACGGGCTATGATACCAATCAAGATGATAAATGAAATACCATTACCAACACCTTTATCTGTAATTCTTTCACCAAGCCATAAGATAAACATACTTCCTGCAGCCAAAATAACTGTAGAAGAAACTGTAAACCAAATACCCGGAGGTAAAGCAGCACCGGCAGCTTTCAGCTGAACGCTTAAGTTCACCAGATAAGTCGGTCCCTGGAATATCAGAATAGCTACTGTCAGGTAGCGAGTCCATTGGTTAATTTTTCTACGGCCACTTTCACCTTCTCTCTGCAATTTCTGGAAAGAAGGGACTGCAATGGCTAACAACTGCATAACAATTGAAGCGGAAATATAAGGCATAATACCTAATGCAAAAATTGAAGCATTAGAAAATGCACCACCTGAAAACATATCCAACAGTGCAAGCAATCCGCCGCTTGTCTGCGCCTGTAATGCGGTTAACGCGTGAGGATCAATACCAGGAAGTACTACATACGTTCCGAAGCGATATATAGCCACCAATAAAAGAGTGGTGAGGATCCGATTTCTCAGATCCTCAATCTTCCAGATATTTTTTATTGTTTCAACTGCTCTCATGACTTAGAGTTTAACAACAGTTCCACCTGCGGCTTGGATAGCTGCTTCTGCACTTTTAGAAAAAGCGTGAGCTTCAACTTCTAACTTAGCAGTCAGGCTACCGTTACCAAGAATTTTAACCAACTGAGATGAAGAAATAAAGCCAGCTTCGATCAATTCGTTAACACCAATCTTAGTCATGTTCTGAGCTTCAGCCATTAACTGTAATGTTGCGATATTGATAGCTTTATATTCTACACGGTTAATATTCTTGAAACCAAATTTAGGCAAACGTCTCTGAATTGGCATCTGACCACCTTCAAATCCGATCTTCTTAGAATAACCAGATCTTGACTTTGCCCCTTTATGACCTCTTGTTGAAGCACCACCTAATCCTGAACCCGGACCACGGCCGATTCTTTTTCTGGTCTTAGTAGATCCTTCAGCAGGTTTTAAATTTGATAAGTTCATATCTTATAATTTATTTTTTCAACCAATTATTACTTTTCTACTGAAACCAAATGTTTCACTTTCTCAACCATACCCAAGATAGCCGGAGTAGCTTCATGTTCTACTACACGGTTCAACTTCTTCAGACCCAGTGCATCCAGTGTTCTCTTTTGGTCTTTCGGGCACTTAATTCTACTCTTAACTTGTTTAACTTTAATAGTTGCCATAATTTTTCCTCCCTAATTAACCTCTAAACACTTTTTCAACAGCAATACCTCTATTCTGAGCAACCATAAACGGACTTCTCAACTCACTCAGAGCAGCGATAGTAGCTTTTACCAAGTTGTGAGGATTTGATGATCCTTTAGATTTTGCCAAAACGTCGGTAATACCAACACTTTCCAATACAGCACGCATAGCACCACCGGCTTTTACACCAGTGCCGTGAGATGCCGGTTTAATTAAAACCTGTGCACCACCGAATTTGGCAAGCTGTTCGTGAGGAATAGTACCTTTATGAACAGGGACCTTGATCAAATTCTTTTTAGCAGCTTCCACACCTTTAGCGATAGCTGTCGTTACTTCACCAGCTTTACCTAAGCCCCAACCGATGATGCCATCTTCGTTTCCTACTACTACAATAGCAGCAAAACTAAAAGTACGTCCACCTTTTGTTACTTTAGTTACGCGGTTGATTGCAACCAATCTGTCCTTCAACTCTAAGTCGTTGGTCGATTTAACTCTATTATTAACTCCTGCCATCTTCATTAAAATTTAAGGCCGCCGTTACGTGCAGCATCTGCTAATTCTTTAATTCTCCCGTGATACAGGTAACCATTACGGTCGAAAACAACAGTCTGAATACCAGCTTCCTGAGCTGACTTAGCTATTAATTCGCCAACTTTTGCGGCAACTTCTTTTTTCGGAGCTTTCAAATCCAGCTTCAAAGAGGAAGCAGCAGCCAAAGTCTTACCTGTAGTATCATCTATAACCTGTGCATAGATCTGCCTGTTGCTTCTAAACACAGTAAGGCGCGGACGTTCAGTTGTACCTGATACTTTGCCGCGAATGCCTTGTTTTATTTTTAATCTTCTTTCTTCCTTCGTTGTCATGATAATTTCAGTTTACGTAGATTACTTACCTGCTGATTTACCAGACTTTCTGCAAATTTCTTCACCCACGAACTTGATACCTTTACCTTTATACGGTTCCGGCATTCTGAATGAACGAATCTTTGCACAAATCTGACCCAGTAATTGTTTATCAGCTGATTCAAGGATAATAAGAGGATTCTTATTTCTCTCAGTCTTCGTTTCAACCTTTACTTCTTTAGGCAACTGCAAATAGATATTATGAGTATAACCTAAAGAAAGATCCAACAGCTGTCCTGTGTTAGATACACGATAACCAACACCGACTAATTCCAGTTCTTTTTTGTATCCTTCAGATACACCGATCACCATGTTGTTGATCAAAGAACGATACAAACCATGTAATGCACGATGGTTCTTTTCGTCTGTCGGTCTGCTTAAATGAATAACTCCATCTTCCAGAGTTACATTAATATCAAGATTAACAGCCTGAGTCATTTCGCCCTTAGGACCTTTTACAGTCACCACGCTATCCTTAATCGTAACCGTTACACCGGCTGGTACCTGAATTGGTAATTTTCCTATTCTTGACATCCTTCTTTCCTCCTAATTAATAAACATAACATAATACTTCGCCACCGATTTTCAAATCGCGGGCTTCTTTGTCAGTCATCACACCCTTAGAAGTAGAAAGAACGGCAATACCTAGGCCATTCAATACTCTCGGCATTTCTTTGTAACCAGTGTACTTACGCAAACCTGGAGTAGAAACTCTCTCAAGTTTCTTGATTGCATTCACTTTGTTTACCAGGTCGTACTTCAAGGCAATCTTAATTGTACCCTGAGGACCATCTTCTACAAACTTAAAATTAAGAATGTAGCCCTTTTCGAAAAGGATCTTTGTGATCTCTTTCTTTAAATTTGACGCCGGCACTTCAACAACTCTGTGCTTCGCTTTAATTGCATTACGCAATCTTGTCAAATAATCTGCAATAGGATCTGTCATATATAAAATAATTAAATTGATCCGGCCACCCGGACAATATTTAAACAAAAAAACCCTCTTACCAACTTGCTTTCTTTACACCTGGGATTAAACCTTGAGATGCCATTTCACGAAATTGAATACGAGAAATACCGAACTGACGTACATAACCTTTCGGACGTCCTGTAATCTTGCAACGGTTGTGCAAACGTACAGGAGAAGCAT
>JAJPZM010000207.1 GCA_021204335.1 Parabacteroides sp.
TTTACCGAAATAAACAATAGCTAAAGGGGCTATCCACTTTTTGGACAGTCCCCTTGTTTTTGTTCGAAAGCGTATATGCTTTATTGCTAGCGTGTTGCCGGTTTTGGCATGCAATTTGAATGTTTAAAGACATAAAGATTCAAATAGCAAAAAACACGATATCTATGAGAACGATAGTAAGAAATTTCATTAATGTGCTGCGCCGCTTCAAGATGGCGTCTTTTCTGAATGTAGTAGGGCTGACGGTTGCTTTTACTGCTTTTCTGGTGATTATGATGCAGGTAGAGTATGAACGTACGTTCGACCGCTGCTATCCGACCGCCTCACGCATCTGCCGGGTGGATATGAATCATGGGGAAGGCGATATCTATGCTTCGGTGATACCCCAGGTATTGGCTAATGCAGCATTTACTTCATCACCGCATATCGAAAGCTATACATTGCTGAACTCCTTCGGACATAAATCGTATGTAGTCGTAGGAGAGGGGAATGAGGAGAAAGGCTTTAAAGAACTGTTTATTCCCTGTTATTCAAATTTCCCGAAGGTCTTTGCGCCGGATTTGAAGGAAGGAGTCGCCACTTGCCTGGAAGATCCCGAAAAGGTGATGATACCCGAAAGTATGGCTCAGCGGATGTTCGGCAAAGAATCGGCAATCGGAAAAAGCATCCGTTCCAAAGATAAGGTGAATTATGTGAACGGAATGAACTTTACCGTCGGTGCCGTCTACAAAGACTTCCCTGGGAACTCACAGATGGAAAACGGCATCTACGTTCAGATGAATAAGAACTACGAAAACGATTGGTTTTCGCAGAACTTTATGGGCTATCTGTTGCTCGACTCGCCCGATTCGCGCCAGTTGGTGGAAGACAATTTCAACAGCACATTCGACTTCGGAAAGTATAACGTAAACAAAGAAACCCGCTTGCAGCTGATACCGGTTACAGACATTTATTACAGGCCCGGCCAGCTGGACGATTTCATTAAGACCGGCAACATCGATACGATCCGGGTGCTGGTATTGATCGCTTTGCTGATCATTGTCATTGCCGGAATCAATTTTACCAATTTCAGTACTTCGCTGGCTCCGATGCGGATTAAAAGCATCAATACGCAAAAGGTGTTGGGCAGTTCGACCGCCAGTCTGCGCACCAGCCTGGTGACTGAGGCAATCGCCATCTGTCTGTTTGCCTGCCTGCTCTCTTTCCTGCTGACCTGGATGCTGAACCGGTCGGAAGTGCTGTCGTTTGTCGAAGCGGATACGGATCTGTCGCTTTATCTGCCTTTGTTGTTTATGGCATTGGGCATAGCCGCCCTGTTGGGATTAGTGGCAGGGCTCTATCCCGCCTGGTATATGATCTCTTTCCAGCCGGCGTTGGTGCTGAAAGGCAGTTTCGGATTATCGGCCAGCGGGCGGAAGTTGCGTACGGTGCTGATCGGCTTCCAGTATATCGTGTCGATCGGTTTGATTATCGGTTCTGCCTTTATACAGATACAGAACAATTACATGCGTTCTTACAAACCGGGATTCGATAAGGACTAGATAGCAATCATTACGTTAAGCCAGGAAATAGCCGGGAAGTCGGGCGAGTTATATATGAACCGGATGAAAGAGTTTGCCGGCATTGAAGATGTAGGCTTTGCCAGCACCTTTGTCGGGGCTTCAGATGTCTATTCTTCGAACTATTTCAATTATAACGGCGAGCAATTCGGCTCCGAAATTATCAATGTTTCCTGGAACTTCCTGCATGTAATGGGGATTCCGGTTATCAGCGGACGCGATTTCACCCGTTCGGATGCACAACAGAGCGATTCTACTTATACCTGTATCTTTACCCGCAGGGTGTTGGATCAGGTGCCCAGCATGGAGCCGGGTCATTCATTGGATAAAAGCTGGATGGGGACAGGTTCTATTGCCGGTTTCATCGATAATATAAAGATATCCTCTTTGCGTTCGGATAACAGACCCCTGCTTTTCATGGTTAAGTCGCATAATGTATTGCCTGTTTCTTATATCCGCCTGAAAGCCGGAACCAATGTGGAAGAAGCTGTCGCCCATATCCACAAGGTAATTGCCGGCATCGACCCGACCTATCCTTTCGAGATAGAGTTCTACGATACGCTGTTCAACCACCTGTATCATAAGGAACAACATCTGAAGAAGATGATCACCCTGTTCAGCCTGCTGGCCATCATTCTCTCCATCATAGGTGTATTCGGGCTGGTGGTTTTCGAGACACAGTACAGGAGAAAGGAGATCGGCGTGCGGAAAGTATTCGGTGCGACGGTTGGCGAGATATTGAATATGTTCAACAGGGTTTATCTGAAAATCGTTGCCATCTGCTTTGTCCTTGCCGTTCCGTTTGCTTATTATGGCGTGCATAAATGGCTGGAGAATTTCTCCGACAAGACGCCTGTCTACTGGTGGGTCTTTGCGCTGGCATTCGTTATCGTTGCTGCGATTACCATGCTGACCGTCACGTTCCAGAACTGGAAAGCGGCCAACGGGAATCCGGTGAATAGCGTAAAGAGTGAGTAACTAAATAAATTATATATTATGAGTAATTTCCTGAACTTAAAATCCTTCTTCAAATTCCTCGCAAGGAATAAGGCTTACACAGCCATCGACCTCTTCGGCCTGTCCGTTTCGCTGATGTTTGTGATTCTGATCGCCACCTACGTAACCGGCGAGTTGACGACCGACCGCTATCATGAAAACGTCGACCGCACCTTCGTGCTGACCGATGGCGAATATATGGGTTCCGCCTGCCAGATAGGCTACCGCCTGGAAGAACGCTACCCAGAGATCGGGAAAGTATGCCACGTCATGACCCGCGTCTGGGACAAGACTCCACTTCAGAAAGGCGATGCCAACCTCACCGCCAATCTGATGCTTGCTGACAGCACTTTCTTCGACTTCTTCAGCTTCCCGCTGGTTGTGGGGGGGGGTAAGCATACCGCCTTGTCGGCAAGGAATTCGGCCGTCATCTCCCAGTCGTTTGCCAACCGTTATTTTGCGGATGAAGACCCGATGGGAAAGACGATCCGCATCAACAACCGGCTGTCGCTGACGGTCAACGGCATCATGAAAGATATCAGCAACTCCGTTATCCCCAATGAGGATATCCTTTTCCGGATCGAAAACATACATCTGCTGGCAGGGGATGAGGGCATGTTCAGCAACTATAACAGCTACGGGGCAACCAACGTCTTCGTGATGCAACGCGAAGGCGCCGATATCAGTGCCCGCTCCGCCGATATCCGCGAATATTTCCAAACATTCCTCGGATCCTATAAACGGAATGAATCGAAGGGAGTCTACTTTGTCCCTTTGAAGAAACTTTATTTCTGGGAGCAAAACAGCCCTTGGGGCATGTACACCATCGAGCGCGGCAACTGGCAGTTCGTCATGATCCTGATGTCGGTAGGTTTGCTTATCCTGATCTTTGCTATCATCAATTATGTGAATCTTACGGTAGCACAAACCGGCTTCCGCGCCAGGGAGATGGCTACCCGCCGCCTGCTCGGTTCGTCGCGCAAGGAACTCTTTTCGCGGCTGATTACGGAATCCACGTTGATGACGGCTGCTTCCTTTCTGCTGGGGCTGCTGCTCGCTTTCTTGTTCGCCCCCTACGCCGGCGACCTGCTGGGACGGAAGATCAACCTGCCGGGCATGTTCACGCCTTTAAATGGTATGATCGTGCTGCTCATGATCGCCCTCACCGGCTTTATCTCGGGGTTGCTGCCCGCCATTGTGATATCCAACGCAAAGCCTATCGAAGTGGTGCGCGGCACGTTCCGCAAGCAGACGAAGATGGTATTCAGCAAGTTCTTCATCGTTTTTCAGAACACCATTACCATTTGCCTAATCGCCGCCTCGCTCACGATGTTTTTGCAGGTGAAATATATGATTAAGGTACCTCTGGGTTACAAGACCGCCAACATTATCGACATCAACGGCATGGAACTGCCCGACGCGCAGACCGGCTTTACGCTGATGAACGAGCTGGAGCAACTGGCAAGCGTCAACCGCGTGGGCGCGGGGCTGGGAACGCCTTTCAATATGGGGATGAACTACACTTCGCATTACCCCGATGGCAAAACAATCAGCTTCCAGATGCTCCGTTGCGACAAGCCATTTGCCGATATCCTCGGTTTCCAGTTCCTGCGCGACAATCACGTGGCCGGAACTTCCAAATATTTCATCAGCGAAAGCGCCATCCGGGCACTGGAAATGAAAGAAGATGCCACCAATGTCGACCTATCCGGCTGGGGTACCCATCCGCTAGCAGGCATCGTGAAAGACTTCCAGCTGCGCAACATCCTGCAAAAGAACAGCCCGATGATCATCATCCTCACCGATCATGCGAAAGACCTGGACGAGAAGCCCTGGAATATCCTCGTCGAAGTCAGCGGCGACCCGTATGCTGCCCGCCAGGAAGTGGCCGGGACGTTTAAACGGGTTACCGGCATGGACTTTACCGGCAAGTTTATGGACGAGCAGGTAGAGGAATCGTTTGCCGTCCAGTCGCGGACGTTGACGATCGTAATGATCTTTGCTGCCATTGCCGTTCTGATCTCGTTGTTGGGATTGCTTGCCATGTCGACTTACTTTATCCAGCAGCGTGCTGCCGAGATAGCTGTCCGTAAGGTGTTCGGCTCGACCAATGCGCAGGTACTTGTGAGGTTGGTAAAGGCGTTTCTTACCTACGTGGCGATTGCCTTTATCATTGCCATACCGTTGATCTGGCATTTTATGAATGGCTGGCTTACGGGCTATTCTTATCGCATTACGCTTTCGCCCTGGATTTATGTAGCGGCGGGGTTGTTCTGTCTGATCATTTCCTTTATCACTGTCTTTATCCAGAGTTACCAGGCCGCCATCTCTAATCCGATCGATAGCATAAAGGATAATTGAATAGTTTAGACACGGATGACGCGAATGACGCGGATTTAGAAATAAACCTATATAACAGGCTTCGTAGGGGCAGGTTCCAAACCCGCCCAATATCAACGGGATGTAATTGTCACAACGGGACTGTCCAAAAAGTGGATAGCCCCTTTAGCTATTGTTTATTTCGGTAAAAA
>JAJPZM010000473.1 GCA_021204335.1 Parabacteroides sp.
TAACAAAAAAGAAGGCTTCCTTTTAGGACACCTTCCTTTTTTTGTCTTGCCGGTAAATATTCATCTATTTGACTTAAAAGTAATCCTTTTAGCATTATTTCTTTCCCTTTTATTATAAATGTAAGTTGTACTTTTGTCCTCGTAGTGATGATTATTGTTAAAACCTAAAGATATTAATAACATGAGGAACCGAGTTTATTTACTATTGTTTAGTTGTTTGTTGCCATGGTTGGTGAAATCGCAGCCGGCATCTGATAAAACCTTTGAAAAAGATTATGTGGCTTATCTGTTTACCTATTTTACAGGGAACCATATCAGTCAGGAAGCTATTTGTTTTGCTGTCAGTATGGACGGCTATAATTATTGGGCGTTGAATGATAACAAGCCGGTGATCGATTCGAAAGTGATCAGTTCGACGGGCGGCGTGCGCGATCCTCATATCCTGCGTTCGGAGGATGGGAAAACATTTTATATGGTGGTGACTGATATGGTGTCGGATAATGGCTGGGATTCGAATCGTGCCATGGTTCTGCTGAAATCGGATGACCTGGTCAATTGGTCGCATGCTGTGATCAATATGCAAAAACGTTATGCCGGACAAGAAAAATTGAAACGTGTCTGGGCTCCGCAGACGATCATTGATCCGGAAGCCGGGAAATATATGGTTTACTGGTCGATGAAATATGGCGATGGGGCTGATGTTATCTATTATGCGTATGCCAACAAAGACTTCACCGATCTGGAAGGAGAACCCAAGCCGTTGTTTATCCCTGAAAACAAACTTTCCTGTATCGATGGCGATATCGTTTATAAGGATGGCGTTTACCATTTGTTTTATAAAACGGAAGGACATGGCAACGGCGTTAAAGTGGCAACCACCCGTTCGCTCACATCCGGCCAATGGACAGAAGAACCGGATTATAAGCAACAAACGGATAAACCGGTGGAAGGTGCCGGTACTTTCAAGCTGATCGGACAGGACAAATATATTCTGATGTATGACGTATATACTTCAGGCAAATATCAATTTACCGAAACAACCGATTTGAAGAACTTCAAGGTGATCGACAGTGAAGTCAATATGAACTTTCATCCGCGTCATGGAGCGATTATCCCTATAACCCGCGCCGAGTTGAAACGTATCACTGATAAGTGGGGCAAGCCTGCCGAATTGGGAGAACTCCCTAATAACCCGGTCTTGCCAGGTTTTCATGCCGATCCGGAAATATTATATTCAAAGCAGACAAAGAAGTATTATATTCATTCTACCACCGACGGCCATGCCGGTTGGGGCGGATGGAGTTTCAATGTCTTTTCTTCGGATAATCTGAAAGACTGGACGGATGAAGGCACAATGCTCGACCTGAAGTCGGATCAGGTTTCCTGGGCTGACGGGAATGCCTGGGCTCCCTGTATTGAAGAAAAGCTAGTAAACGGAAAATATAAATATTACTTTTATTATAGCGGCAATCCGACGGATAATAGCGGCAAACAGATAGGTGTTGCCATCGCCGATTCGCCGACAGGACCTTTTGTCGACCTGGGGCATCCGATTATTACTTCATCTCCCGTCGGACATGGACAGCAGATCGACGTCGATGTCTTTACCGATCCTGTTTCCGGCAAACCTTATATCTATTGGGGCAATGGTTATATGGCAGGAGCCGAACTCAATAAAGATATGACTTCCCTAAAGAAAAAGACGATAACGGTGATGACTCCCGAAGGAGGAACCTTGCAGGATTATGCTTATCGTGAAGCGCCTTATGTATTTTACCGGAACGGGCTTTATTACTTCTTATGGTCGGTCGATGATACCGGTTCGCCTAATTACCATGTGGCTTACGGTACCTCAAAATCGCCATTAGGCCCGATAACCGTAGCCAAAGATCCGGTGATCCTTATTCAAGACCCGGCAAAAGGTATCTATGGCACAGCTCATAACTCTGTTTTGCAAATTCCCGGGACAGACGAATGGTATATTGTGTACCACCGCATAAATAAAAACTACCTGAAACCGGAGCAAAGTCCCGGAACGCACCGCGAAGTGTGCATAGACCGTATGGAGTTTAATGCAGACGGTACGATCAGGCAGGTGAAGCCTACATAGCCGTGTCGTTAAACAGGCTATGACCAATTATTTATAGAAAAAGACTTCTCTTTATCCCCAAAAAAGTGCTACATTTGCCCCGAATTTGCATAAAAGTCGTGTGAAGTGGCTAGAATAACTTTTCTATATATCAATCTGTTGATGGCCTTGTTTTTAACTCTGCCTGCGCTTCAGGCAAAGGAGAAAACATTTACTGTCGTGATCGATGCCGGTCATGGCGGTAAGGATCCGGGTGCACGTGGAACGGTTATTGATGAAAAGGCTATAAACCTGGCTGTCGCCTTGAAGCTGGGCGAGAAGATTTCAGCCAACCATGAGGATGTAAAAGTTATTTATACCCGTAAGACAGACCGCTTTATAGAATTGGACGAACGTGCCAATATTGCCAACCGCAATAAAGCGGATCTTTTTATCTCGATACATACGAACTCCGTTAAGAAAGGAAGTACAGCCCGCGGAACGGAAACCTATACATTAGGTCTGGCGCGTACGGATGAAAACCTGGCTGTCGCCATGCGCGAAAACTCCGCAATCCTTTTGGAAGATAACTACCTGCAGAAATATGAAGGTTTTGATCTCAACTCGTCCGAGTCGTACATCATCTTCGAATTCATGCAGAACAAGCACATGGAGCAAAGTATCAGTCTGGCTTCGGAAATCCAGAAATGTTTCACTTCGGCCAATTGTGGTGACAGAGGGGTGAGGCAGGCCGGTTTCTTGGTGTTAAGAAAAACCAGTATGCCGAGTGTCCTGGTCGAGTTGGGCTATATCTCCAACCGCGAAGAAGAACGTTTTATGAAATCGTCGGACGGACAAAATAGATTAGCCAGTGCCCTGTCTGACGCATTTACTAAATATAAAAAAGAATACGACCGAAAGCAGGGGGGGGCAGCTGGTGTTGCTAAGAGTGCTCCTGTATCACCGGCCCCTTCTTATTCGGAAGATGTGAGTAGTAAAAGTAATAGTGCGCCTGCTCCCGGTAGCGAACAGGATATATTGAATAAAAAGAAAAATGCTTCTACTTCTTCACAAAAGAGACAATCTGCAACAACGACAACAACTTCTTCTTCAACGAAGTCGAAATCAAACACCGCAGGAAAAGTTATTTATAAAGTGCAAATTCTTACCTCCGATAAAAAACTTTCTGCGGGGGCAAAAGTGTTTAAAGGGTATAAGAATGTAGATTTCTTTGTCGAAAAAGGAATTTATAAATATACGTATGGCGAAACTACCGATTTTGAGTCGGCTAAAAAGTTACGCCGGCAAGTAGCTAAGGATTTTAAGGATGCGTTTATCGTAGCTTTTAAAGATGGCAAAAAGGTTAAATATTAAATAAAGAAACATATAACTTAAAGGGATGAAAAGTATATTGACCAAAGAGGCAAAAATAGGACTTGTAAGTATTGTCAGTCTGGCATTGCTGTATTTCGGGATTAATTATTTGAAGGGGATAAATTTATTTAAACCGGTTAATCATTATTTTGTCACATTCCATAATGTGAAGGATGTCACCATTTCCAGCCCCGTTTTTATTGACGGGTTTAAAGTCGGTCTGGTAAGAAGCATTGTTTACGATTATGAGACAACGGATAAGATTACGGTTGAAATTAGCCTGGACGATGAAATGAGGTTGACTTCGGGTAGTTATATCACAATCGTAAAGACCTTGCTGAGCGGAGGTGAATTGCATATTCATCTGAATAAATATGTAAAAGAGTATCTAAAGCCGGGCGCGACGCTTGAAGGACGTATGGCGCCGGATATGATGCAATCGGTACAGGACAATCTTCTTCCCGGAGTGGAAGCCCTTCTGCCTAAGATTGATTCGATACTGGGAGGGTTGCAGACGCTTATCAGTCACCCGGCTATCGCCGAGTCGTTAAATCATATAGAGAAGACCACCGGTAATCTGGAAGCTTCTACCCGCCAGTTGAATACTTTATTAAGTAAAGACGTGCCGGGAATCGTGGCCGATCTGAAAGTGATAACCGGGAATTTCAATGAGGTAAGTTCCGGGTTGAAAGAGTTGGACCTGGCTACCACTGTGAACTCCATAAATGCTACTTTGGCTAATCTGCAACTCACTACAGACAAGTTAAACCAGAAGGATAATACTTTGGGCTTGCTTCTGAATGACAGGAGTTTATACAATAATTTGGATAGCACAATGCTAAATGCATCGAGATTATTGCTGGATTTGAAGCAGAATCCGAAAAGATATGTACATTTCTCTGTTTTTTAACTAAAATGAGAATGGACCGGCTCTGTGTTATTTAGAATTTTTCCAATTAAAGAGAAAAATGGATGTAAGTCAATCAGGGGTCGCTTAAGGCCCTTGAATTGAGGTGAGTAACATAGTTGGCTTAACTTTTTATATAGGGAGCAACGAGACAATGTGGAAAGTAAAAGTGCTCAGAAATAAAGGTCTCTTATGTAAGGGGGATGCGTAAGTTGTTGTTAATCAGGTTTGTTTTTCTAACTGCTTGAATCTAAAAGGAATATTGAACATTCAAAAGTACCAAATATTTCAGCACTTTTTTTTTACGAATTAATTTCTAAACTTTGTAGTCGGAATAATAGAGAAGTTATAGTTGGGAGAAAAAAATCATGCAAATAGAGTATCAAACATTGTGGAATAAATGCCTCGCTGTTATCAAGGACATCGTGCCGGAGGCCGCTTTTAGCACATGGTTCATGCCGATCATACCTTTGTCGTACGAGGACAATAAATTTACGATTCAGGTACCGAGCCAATTCTTTTATGAATATCTTGAGGAGAAATACGTAAATGTACTAAAGGTTACATTATATCGTGTTATCGGTCAAGGTACGATTCTTAACTACCGTGTGATGGTAGATAAGGCGACTGGCGGTACGGTAGATTATCCTGCGGAAAATGGTTCGGTTGCTGTAAAGAAAATAACTCCCAAAGATGCAAATAAGGCTCCTAATCCATTTATTCAGACGGCACCTCAGGATCTGGATCCTCAGTTGAATCCTAAGTATAACTTTGAAAATTATTTTGAAGGAGTCAGCAATAAATTAGTACGTACGGCGGGAGAAGCCGTAGCCCAGAATCCGGGAAAGACGACATTTAATCCATTGTTTATTTTCGGACCGTCGGGGGTTGGTAAAACCCACTTGTGCCATGCTATCGGAACACGTATTCGCGAGCTTCATTCGGAAAAAAAGGTATTATATGTATCTTCTCATCTTTTCCGCGTACAGTTTACAGATGCGATCCGTAAGAATACAACGAATGACTTTTTGAATTTCTACCAGAATATCGATGTCCTGCTGTTGGATGATATCCAGGAATTGATCGGTATGGATAAAACTCAGAATACGTTCTTCCATATATTCAATCATCTTCACCAGTTAGGAAAGCAGCTGATTCTTACATCCGATAAGGCTCCTGTTGATTTGCAGGGAATGGAAGAACGATTGATTACCCGTTTGAAATGGGGGCTTACCGCCGAGTTGAACCGTCCTGACCTTGATCTGCGGAAGAAGATATTGAAGAATAAGATCAATCATGACGGCATTGTTATTCCGGATGAAGTATTTAATTTCATCGCAAATAATGTGACCGAAAACGTGCGCGACCTGGAAGGTATTCTTGTTTCCCTGATGGCAAATGCCGTTATTAATAATAAGGAAATAGACCTGCCGTTGACCAAGCGTGTGGTTAGTCAGGCTGTCCGTCTGGAGAAGAAGCAATTGTCTGTCCAGATGATCCAGGAGATCGTATGTAATTATTTTAACTTAGACCAGTCGGTTATCCAGACACGTTCCAGAAAACGTGAAATTGTACAGGCGCGTCAGATCACGATGTACCTGGCAAAGAAATATACCGATTGCTCGTTCTCTCATATCGGTAAGATCGTTGGAAAAAAAGATCATGCTACCGTTTTGCATGCTTGTAAAACGACCAAAGACCAGATAGAGACAAGTAAATCGTTCCGTTCTTCTGTTGAAGAAATCGAAGTGAAGCTGAAAGGCTGATTACCGTTTAAAATATAATAAGGAAGGAGATCATCTGGTATGGTCTCCTTTTCTGTTTTGGAAAACCTGTGATTGTTGCAGGTTTTTGTTTTGGAAAACTTTTATGTGGCTATCTGTGTGTTAATTTGCTGATTTACAATATTTGTTTGATTTAAAGTGGAAAACTTTTAATTAGTTTCAATTTTAGTTGTTGAATAATTTGGTCAATAAATAAAGTATTCTTAAACTTGCACTATTATTAATAACGTTATAATCGTGAACCATAAAACTTACACATTTGATGAAGTTTTTAAAGCTTCGCTGGACTACTTTACAGGCGACGAGCTTGCTGCTAAAGTATGGGTAAATAAGTATGCTTTAAAAGATGCGTTTGGGGATATTTATGAACAATCTCCCGTAGATATGCATCATCGCTTGGCAAGTGAAATTGCCCGCGTAGAGAAGAAGTATCCTAATCCCTCATCGGAACAGGAGCTTTTTGACTTATTCGATCATTTCCGTTACATCGTACCCCAGGGAAGTCCGATGACGGGAATTGGCAATGATTATCAGATTGCCTCACTCTCTAATTGTTTTGTGATAGGATTGGATGGAAAAGCAGATTCATACGGAGCAATTATCCGCATTGATGAAGAACAGGTTCAGTTGATGAAACGTCGTGGTGGCGTCGGACATGATTTATCGCATATACGTCCGAAAGGCTCTCCGGTAAAGAATTCTGCGCTTACCTCAACCGGGTTGGTACCGTTTATGGAACGGTATTCCAATTCGACCCGTGAAGTTGCCCAGGATGGACGTCGTGGAGCATTGATGTTGAGTGTGTCGATCAAGCATCCGGATTCGGAGTCTTTCATCGATGCAAAAATGACGGAAGGCAAAGTGACTGGTGCGAATGTATCGGTGAAGATAGATGATGAGTTTATGAATTCCGTAGTTAACGGTACTCCATATAACCAACAGTATCCGATAGACTCGGATAATCCGACTACGGTAAAAGAAATCGATGCCCCGACACTATGGAAGAAAATCATCCATAATGCCTGGAAGTCGGCAGAACCGGGCGTTCTGTTCTGGGACACTATTTTACGTGAATCGGTTCCTGATTCGTATGCCGACCTGGGATTCCGTACGGTATCTACCAATCCTTGCGGTGAAATACCTCTTTGCCCGTATGATAGCTGCCGTCTGCTGGCAATCAACCTCTATTCGTATGTGGTGAATCCGTTTACGAAAGATGCTTATTTCGACTTTGACCTGTTTAAGAAGCATGTTGTATTGGCACAGCGTATTATGGACGATATTATCGATCTGGAATCTGAAAAGATTGAGAAGATACTGGAAAAGATAGACTCTGACCCAGAATCAATGGAAGTGAAGGAAACCGAACGCCATTTGTGGGAAAAGATACAGAAGAAAACATTGCAGGGACGCCGTACCGGTGTGGGTATCACTGCCGAAGGCGATATGATCGCTGCATTGGGCTTGCGCTACGGAACGGAAGAAGCTACGGAATGTGCAGAGAATATTCAGAAAACACTGGCTTTGGCTGCTTACCGTTCGTCGGTAATGATGGCGAAAGAACGCGGTGCGTTTGAAATATATGATTCGAAGCGCGAAGAAAAGAACCCGTTCATCAACCGTTTGCGTGAAGCCGATCCTGAATTGTATGAAGATATGCTGAAATACGGACGTCGTAATATTGCCTGTCTGACGATTGCCCCGACCGGGACAACCAGTTTGATGACGCAAACGACGTCGGGTATCGAGCCGGTCTTTTTGCCGGTGTACCGCCGTCGCCGTAAAGTAAACCCCAACGATGCGGAAGCGCATGTTGACTTTGTGGATGAAACAGGGGATGCTTTTGAAGAATATGTTGTATTCCATCATAAGTTTGTCACCTGGATGTTGGCAAACGGTTATTCCGCGTCTAAAAAATATACACAGGAAGAAGTAGAGGATCTGGTGGCTAAGTCTCCTTATTATAAAGCAACTTCCAATGATGTAGACTGGTTGCAGAAAGTGCGTATGCAGGGACGTATCCAGAAATGGGTAGACCATTCTATCAGCGTAACGATCAACCTGCCTAATGATGCTACCGAAGAATTGGTGGACTCTCTTTACGTAGAAGCATGGAAATGCGGATGTAAAGGTTGTACGGTTTACCGCGACGGATCTCGTTCAGGCGTGTTGTTGTCAACTGAAAAGAAAAAGAAAGACGATTGCAATTGCATGGAACCGCCTGTTATCGTTTCCACCCGTCCGCGTGAGTTGGAAGCTGATGTTGTGAAGTTCCAAAATAACCATGAGAAATGGATTGCATTTGTCGGTTTGTTGAATGGTCGTCCTTATGAAATTTTTACCGGTCTTGCCGACGACGACGAAGGTATCATGCTTCCGAAGAACGTATCGAAAGGCTCTATCATTAAGAGCTATGACGAGGATGGAAAGAAGCATTACGACTTCCAGTTTAAGAACAAGCGTGGGTATAAGATGACCATTGAAGGTTTGGATGGCAAGTTCGACCCCGAATTCTGGAACTATGCGAAGCTGATCTCCGGCGTATTGCGCTACGGCATGCCTATCGACCAGGTTATCAAGCTGGTTCAGGGTATGGAGTTGAACAATGAGTCGATCAATACCTGGAAGAACGGTGTGGAGCGTGCCTTGAAGAAATATCTGCCTAACGGTATGGAAGCCAAAGGGCAGAAATGCCCGAACTGCGGTCTGGAAACCCTGATTTATCAAGAGGGTTGCCTGATCTGTACGAACTGCGGGGCGTCGAAATGCGGATAAATATAATGTAACAAATATTTTTAATGAATGCGGAGAGAAATCTCCGCATTTTTTATATCTTCGTGGCTGGAACTAAATATGATACACATGAAAGTCACCTTTAATATCAACTTCCATACCGTTTGGGGGCAGAAGTTATGTTTGGTAGGATCGATTCCGGAGCTTGGCTCATGGGAGCCTGCACTGGCGAAGGAGATGAATTACAAAGGGGATGGTAACTGGCAGCTCGAGCTGGATCTGGAACTTACATCGCCTCAGCAAACTATAAAATATCGCTATTTTTTAAGTATAAATGATAAGCAGGTTTTCGAGGAGTGGGAGAAAAACCACCAGATTACATTTGAGAGACATGCCAATCATTATACTTTGTATGATTACTGGCAAATACGCCCCGCCAATCTGGCATTTTATTCTTCGGCATTCACCAAGAGCCTGTTTGCTCATCCTTGCAACACGTACGAAAGAGTAGTCGAGAGCGGTAAGAAACTGACGATCAAAATATCGGCTCCCCGGGTAGAGAAGAACCAGAGTGTCGCTATTACCGGCAACCAGGAATGTTTGGGAAACTGGCATCTGGACAAAGCTTTGATACTTAGTTGCGATACATTTCCCGACTGGCATATCGACCTGGATGCGAATGATATCACTTATCCGTTGGAATATAAGTTTCTTGTCTACGACAATGGTAAGCGTCAGCCCGTATATTGGGAAGAAGATGAAAACAGGAAGCTCGACCTGCCTTTGCAGGAATTTGGAGAAACAGTCACTATCTCGGGACTCTATTTTCGTGATAGCCTGCCTTTATGGAGATGTGCCGGAACGGTTATTCCCGTATTCTCCCTTCGCTCGGAGCAAGGTTTCGGGGTAGGGGATTTGGGCGACTTGCACATGCTGGTCGACTGGGCCAAGAAAACCCGCCAGCGTATCATACAGGTTTTGCCGATGAATGATACGACGATGAGTCATACATGGAGAGACTCTTATCCATATAGCGCCATTTCTGTTTATGCTTTGCACCCGATGTATATCTGTCTGCCTCTGATGGGGGAATTAAAAGATCCCGGAAGAGCCGCTTTCTATAAAGCCAAACAGGAAGAACTGAATGCAAAAGACACCGTCGATTACGAAACAGCGGTTGGATATAAGATGAATTATTGCCGGGAGTTTTTCAGCCAGGAAGGACAGGCTGTGCTGGCAAGTCCGGAATATCAGGAATTCTTTACCCAGAATCAATCCTGGCTGGTACCATACGCGGTGTATAGTTATCTTCGGGACAAATATAATACTTCGGATTTTAGAGCATGGCATAAGAATGCTGTTTATAACAAGTCGCAGATACGCGAACTCTGCCTGGAAGACAGCGAGGCTTATCCGGAAATATCTTTTTATTATTTCCTGCAATATATATTACATAGCCAGTTTAAGTCGGTCTCCGAATATGCACGTAAGAACGGAATCGTATTGAAAGGGGATTTATCGATCGGGGTAAACCGTACCAGTGTGGAAGCCTGGACTGAACCTCGCTATTTCAATATGAACGGCCAGGCAGGTGCTCCTCCCGACGATTTCTCCGTAAATGGTCAGAACTGGATGTTCTCGACCTACAACTGGGATACGATGGAGGGTGATAATTTCTCCTGGTGGAAGAAGCGTTTCAGTAAGTTGAGCGACTATTTCGACAGTTTCCGTATCGACCATATTCTGGGCTTTTTCCGTATTTGGGAGATACCGATGGATTATATACAAGGACTGTGCGGGCATTTTAATCCGGCTCTCCCTCTGACAAGAGATGAGATAGAGCAGTATGGCCTGACTTTTAACGAGGCGCGTTTCACAACTCCGCATATCAACCATAAGTTCCTGCCCGAACTGTTTGGCACATTGGCGGATGAAGTGGAGGGAACCTATCTTGCACAGTCGTCTTCCCATCATTTCGTCTTGAAGTCATTCTGTGATACGCAACGCAAGATAGATGCCTTGTTTGAAGGCAAAAATGATGAAGCTTCCCTGCGTATAAAGGACGGTTTGTTTGCTATAGCCAATGAGGTCCTGTTTTTGCGTGATCCGCAGGAGAAGGATAAATTCCATCCCCGTATATCGGCTAGCCAGTCTTATATTTACAGCGAATTAAACTCTACAGATAAATATGCATTCGACCAGCTTTACTGGGATTTCTTCTACCATCGCCATAATGATTTCTGGAAAGCGCAGGCATTTAAACGTCTGACACCTTTGGTATCGGGTACACAAATGCTTGTATGCGGTGAAGACCTGGGAATGATACCGGATTCCGTGCCGGATGTAATGAACAAATTACAGATACTGAGCCTGGAAATCGAGCGCATGCCCAAGACGGCTCAGCGCGAGTTTACCGATATGTATAACTTGCCGTACCATTCCGTTTGTACCACCTCTACACATGATATGAGTCCGCTCCGTAACTGGTGGCAGGAAGATCGCGAAAAAATACAGCGTTATTATAATAATGTATTGCATCGTGAAGGGCAGGCGCCGGATGAATGCTCGGCGAATATCGCTACACAGATCGTCGCTAATCATTTGGCAACGACTTCCATGTTGACAATCATCCCCATACAGGATTGGTTCGCTATCGATGATACGGTAAGAAGGAAAGATACGACAACCGAGCGTATAAACGTTCCGGCTGATTCTAATAACTATTGGTGTTACCGGATGCACATTCCGCTGGAAAAGTTATTGAAAGAGGATGCTTTCAATCAGAAGGTAGCGCAGTTGATTGCTGATTCAGGAAGGAAATAAGTATTGTATATAAAAGAAAAAAGCCCGGTAATTACTGGGCTTTTGTTTTCTTGCTTGCTTCGGGTGACATGTTGCACACCCCGTTGAAGCGGGCATTCGGCTCTATTTCCAACGATTGAGCAAACACATCTCCTTTGATATTGGCAGTAGCTTTCAGGATAAGTTTTTCACTGACACGTACGGAGCCGTCCACATCTCCCAATATTTCCGCATTGGCAGAAGTGATGTTACCGACAACCTGTCCTTTGGGGCCGATGACGATCTTTCCGTTGCAATTGATATCCCCTTCTACTTTCCCGTCTAGTCTGAAATCTGTTTCTGTGATAATGTTACCCTTTACAGTAGTTCCGGCGGCCAGGGTATTATGCAGGCCGCCTGCAGTGTTTTCATCTTTTTGTTTTATTCCCATCATAATACATTGTTGCTTGTCTGGCAAATATAGGCTATTTTTTTTGCAGAAAGGAGTTCTTTACTTACTTTTACAGATAAAATAACGAATAATGACAGTACGAATAGAACTTGAGGCTATGAAATTCTATGCCTGGCATGGCGTATCCCCGCAGGAGACGCGTGTCGGCAACCATTTGTGGTAAATCTGGTATTAACGGCTCCCCTTGAAAAAGCGGTGGCTACCGACAATCTGGAAGATACCATAAACTACGCAACGGTGTATGAGATCGTCAAACGTGAAATGGCTATTCCTTCCAAGTTGCTGGAGCATGCCGCCGGACGTATTATGACCGCTTTGAAAAACGCTTTCCCCGAATTACAGGAAACGGAGCTGAAACTCTCCAAACTGAATCCGCCTTTCGGTGGAGATGTTTATAGTGCTTCTGTAATTCTTTCCGAAACGTACAGTTAGTATTTATAACTTTCTCTATCTTTGTAACTTTATAAAGCACAAATAAGAAACACCATGGCATTTACCAACAACGTAATGATTGTCCGCCACGGATTGATGGCGAAGCTAGTAAAACTTTGGAAAGAGAACCGTCTGTTAGACGAGATCGACCGTCTGCCCATAGAGTTAAGTCCCCGTAAAGCAAAAGTGATGTTCGCCTATGTATTATACTGCCCGCATCGTGAAAGAGAGACACCCCGATGCCAAAATCGTATTCATCGGCCCTTGCGTAGCCAAGCGCAAAGAGGTGAAGATGGATCCGGCTGTGGATTTCACGCTGACATTCGAGGAGATCGGTGCTGTATTGGAGGGTCTGGATATTAAGGTAGAACAGGCCAAGCCTTTCTCTGTCCTTTACAACTCCGTCCGCGAGGCGCATGGTTTTGCCCAAAGCGGCGGTGTGATCAATGTCGTAAAGGTCTATCTGAAAGAAGCGGACGTGAATGCTGTGCAGGTATCCAACCTTACGAAAAAGAACGTCGCCCTGCTTCGTGCCTACGCTAAAACAGGCAAAGCGCCGGCTCAGTTTATCGAAGTGATGGCCTGCGAAGGCGGTTGTATGACCGGCCCTTGCATCCATGGCGATAAAGTAACCGGGCAAAAGCAGCTAATAAAAGAACTTACTAAATTCTAAACACAATGACAAAGAAAATCTTATTATCATTCTCACTGGCGGGTGCCATGCTGCTGACGGCATGCGGTCACCGGGAATTGCCGGCAATGGGGGATTACTCCGTACAGGTATTCCACGATACCCCGGTGAAGTTTGCCCCCGACCAGTACGGTGGGTATAGTGAATCGGGTGCCGACAGCATCTATCACCTCGTGAACGGCCGTATTATCTTAAAGAATGTGACATTGCCCGACTACAAGCGCAACGTCTCCGTCAATCTGAAAGTAACGATTGCTTCCAATGGCGACCGTTGGGACAAATCGGGTTCCTGCTTTATCCTTCCGAAAGAATCGGCTATCAACCTGCTGAATATCGCAAAAGGAGAGAAGCAATTCCCGGCAGTAGACAGTCTGAAATTGGAAAATATGATCGGCATCGTCTCAGGTGAAGACTATGAGCCGACTGTCGAGTTGATGCGTTTCATGACTCCGTTCGGCGTAGGCCATTATAGCAGCCCCGACGATAGCCTGAGCAGCAAACGCAAGCCTGTTTATATCGACCAGTGGGCGGATAGCGTAAGCTGGGAACAAAACATCACCGATCTTTATCCGCTGCTGGAAGGTGGTGCCTACGTCGGGGTATTTATCGATACCTGGACGGCCGAGGGGTATGTTGCCAGTGTTACCATCGATGTGGATGAGTCGGATATCACCTGCGACGCCTTGACCCGACGACATGTCGAACCGTTGATGAATACGGTTTATTATATCGGACAGTCTTATCCCGATATCTTTGCCCGCAAAGACGTATCTACCACTTTCAACGTGCCGGAAGGAGCAAAGAATGTTCGCCTGAAATACATCGTCACCGGACATGGGGGACATAATGGCGGCGACGAGTTCGTCCAGAAGCGCAACATCATCTCGGTGGATGGAAACGAAGTGCTTAACTTCATCCCCTGGCGTAACGATTGTGCCTCTTTCCGCCGTTTTAACCCGGCTACCGGAGTTTGGCTGGAGAAACGTTTAGCTTCCTATATCTCAGAGAAAGGATATGCAGAGAAAGAAGTCGAAGAGCCTGTTGCTTCGTCCGATTTCTCCCGTTCCAACTGGTGTCCGGGTTCGGATGTCGTGCCCGAAGAAGTCGAATTAACCGATATTCAGCCGGGTGAGCATACCTTTACCGTAAGCATCCCCGAAGCCCAGGCGGTAGATGGCAACAAGCTGAACCATTGGCTGGTTTCCGCCTATTTGGTTTGGGAGGAATAAAACACATTAAATATCTGATACCATGGACACACTATTACCTTTTGCCCTTTTGTGCTTCACTTCTTTCTTTACGTTGACGAATCCGTTGGGCACCATGCCTGTGTTCCTGACCATGACCAACGGGATGAGCGACGACGAGCGTAAAACGATTGTCCGTCGTGCTACCATCGTGTCTTTTATCACCCTGATGGTCTTTACCTTCTCCGGCCAGTTCCTCTTTAAATTTTCGGTATTTCTACGAACGGCTTTCGTATTGCCGGTGGTATTATTATCTTTACCATCGGTTTCGACATGCTGCAGGCACGTTACTCCAAGGCAAAACTCAAGGACGATGAGGTGAAAACCTGCGTGAACGATATCTCCATCACCCCGCTTGCCATCCCGATGCTTTGCGGCCCGGGTACCATTGCCAATGGGATTATGTTGATGGAAGATGCCAATACGCTGATCAAGAAGATTCTGTTGGTAAGCGTTATTGCATCCGTCTACTTCATCACTTTCCTGGTCCTTAGGGCATCTACCCGACTGAACAAGTATATGGGCGAGACGGGCAACAACGTGATGATGCGCCTTATGGGTCTTATCCTAATGGTTATTGCTGTGGAATGCTTCGTCAGCGGTTTCAAACCAATCATGGTAGACATATTGCAACAAGCTAATTTATGATAGAAGGAATACAGGTGATCGGCTTCGATGCCGACGACACACTTTGGGTAAACGAAACTTATTTTCTCGAGACGGAGCAGAAACTCCGTCTCCTTTTGTCTCCCTACGTAGACGGTGAGACTGTCTCTGCCGAGCTTTTCCGCACCGAAAGCCATAACATGCCCCTCTACGGCTATGGCGTAAGAGCCTATATCCTCTCCGTCCTGGAAACAGCCATCCGCATTACAGAAGGGAAAGTCCCGGCAAGCATACTCAACCAAATCATCTCCCTCGGAAAAGAGCAACTAACCAAACCTGTTGAATTATTGGATGGGGTAGAGGAAACCCTGAACGCCCTTGTCGGCCGCTACTGCCTGATTGTCGTTACCAAAGGTGACCTGCTCGACCAGGAACAGAAACTGCGTCGCTCGGGTATCGAACATCTTTTTCACCATGTCGAAGTCATGAGCGACAAAACCGACCGCGAATATCGCTCCCTGTTGA
Source organism: Parabacteroides sp. (assembly GCA_021204335.1). Taxonomy (GTDB): domain Bacteria; phylum Bacteroidota; class Bacteroidia; order Bacteroidales; family Tannerellaceae; genus Parabacteroides. Next base: position 15,621 of record JAJPZM010000473.1, read on the forward strand.
AACACCTCGATATCCGTCCCGAAGAGTTTTTGATGATTGGTAATTCCTTGCGTTCCGATATCCTTCCGCCGCTAGCATTGGGTAGCTATGCCGTCCATGTCCCTTATCAAACGACCTGGGCGCATGAAATGGTAGACGAGCCGATTGTCGATGCCCGTTTCCATACAGTGGATTTACTTTGGGAGGTGATTTCGCTGCTTCCGTAAACAAAATTCAAGGGGAAATATCTTTAGGAAAAAATGACGTAGTTCGAGTAGAACTCTGTCAATTATGACGGCAAAGATATAAAATAAATATTATAGACAACGCTTAATAATCAATTAATTTCAAAAAAAATACGGGCTTGGGGAAATCGTGTGGATGATGCGGGGATATGTAGTTTTTAATTTCGTTACTAGTTAAACTCCGCTTCCAGAGCGGAGTTGGGAATTTTAGGTGGGTTTAGTTCTACTCGAACTAAAGTGATACACCTGATGAGACCCATTGAAAATAAATATTTGATCGACAACGAAACGTCCCGGCATACCTCCGAAAGGCGCTGGTTGTTTCCGTTTATCCTATTGATTTTGTCTGTCTCTTTTCATGTATTTGCTGATCCCGGCTTTATCAATAAGGTATATATACGAACGAATACCGGTTTAGTAACAGCATCCGTCGACAAATCGGATGCCGCAAATAATGAGACTGTTACGCTAACTGTTACTGATATTCCCAACGGCTATGAAGTGATTGTAATAGCTTCAAAAGCCATTGGAAGTGATGAAGGCAAACTCAATCTTTCGAACGGGGTTTCTTCTGTGCCCGGCACCACTGTTTTCACTTTTACAATGCCCGATTATACAGTCTATATAGACATTCAGGTAGAGCCTGAAAAATCATCCTCTCTACAGGAATATTCCATTACGGTAGAAACGCTTGGCGTACTTCCCGGTCAAACGTCCTTTACAATAGAGGGGGATGGAATAAAAGGCGATGCTTTGTCGGGTTACCGGATTGAAGCGGGAAAGACCGTCACTGTTACCCTGACAATCCTTTCCACTGCAATGTTCAAACTGATGAAAACGGAAGCTTTTGCCCCCGACGGATCGTGGCGGTGGGTTGACCTTTCGGGTAACGGAGGCGTTATGAATCTTACCTTTACCATGCCATCGGCAGCAGTCGTTGCCCGTTTCACGCTTACGGGCATTGTGCCGCCAACACCTCCCGATCCTTCCGACGATGACGATCCTTCCGTTATCTGTTATACCGTCGTGCTGCCCTGTCTGGAGGGAGCTTGCACTGTCCCTTCCGCTGGCAGTTATACGGTAGAAAATGGGGGGATTTCTCCTTTCATCTGGTGCTCGACCCTGGTTATAATCAATCGATCCCGGTTGTCGTTGTCAATGAAAGAGACACTCTGAAATCGGCTGACGATAATATCCCTGACCGTTTTTCCTATAAGATTAGCCGCGTGAGTGACGATCTCGTGATTCATGTCGGCAATATCCGCAAGAACTCAGAGACCGCCAACGATCCGGTTACGACAGGCGGGTTGCGAGTTGTAACCTCCGGCACAACAGTCGGTCTTGTCAGCGACAGCGCTTGCGAAGCATTTGTCTATACGTTTGGCGGGCAACAGGTCGGGCACCTGTGTCTCGACGCCGGCAGCCTGCGGCAGTTAACCCTTTCGCACGGTCTTTATATCGTGCGTTCCGGCAGTCAAACCATCAAGTTGAACCTGTGTAAATAAAGCGAAAGAGATATGAGGCTATTAGATACGATAAGTCTGGTGCTTGCCTTCGTTTTGTCCTAAGGATGTAGCAGTGAAAACGGCAACGATTTTGCCGAACCGTCTGCTGTTACCTTGCTGACCCGGGCGGAGACGGCTACGACAGTCGCACATCGTCTGCTGGTGTTTGGTGAGGTGGGCAATGATGCCTGCCTGCTCAACCACTCTTTCGTTTCGGGCGATGCCTTGAAGCTGGACGATGGTTCGTATCGTTTCGTTACCCTTACGGCAACCGGCTGTTTTGACCTGCCTGCCGCGGGTGTGATCGACGGGGTAAGCCTCGATCGGTTGCTGCCCTTGAAAGAGAATACTACCTTGCAGCCGGTTATGATCAGCGCTGTGACTAAGGTAGAAACCCCGGACGAGACCACCTATATTGCGAATCTGCACCCCGCCACCTGCCTTTTGAAGCTGGAACTGAAGAATGCCCCTGCCGATCTTGCCCTCGAATTGCAGAATATGGCTGCCGGCCTGTCTTTGTCGGGCAGTTATTCGGGAGCTGCCAAAGCATATCCTTTGAAGAAGGAAGAAGATAACCTCTGCCTGCCGACTGTTGGCAATGCTATCGTTCAATATGCATCGGAAGGTAAAACACAAACCCTTGAATTTGGCATGCCCCTCGAATCCGGCTATACCTATTCAGCCCGATTGCAATGGAATAAAGAGGAAGATAGTTTCAAAATCCTCTCGAAAGTCGAGATGTGGCTGGGCGACAGTAACACCAATGGCGAAGCCGACTAATTTCACAAATTATAAACTAAATACAAAATGAGAACGAACATGAAAACAATTCAACTACTGACTGCAATAACAGTTGCGACCCTTACGCTAGCCGCATGCAGTGAAGAAGAAAAAACTCCTGGGTGACAACTGGGATGGTCGCATCCACATTAGTAGCAACGTCGCTACGCTTACACGTGCTACGCATAGCTTGGATACGAAGATTGGTAAAGATGTAAAGGTCTGGCTGTATCTAGATAAAACTGATGGCACGCAAGTCGATTATAAAGAATTGACATCTGATGGAAGTAATGGTTTCACCGGTGATGAGGCTCTGTATTACCCTGCATCGGAGACCAGTATTAACTTGTATGGTTTACATATGAACAACAGTTCTATATCAACAATGCCGACTACTTTTCCCACCAGCTCACAAACCCACTCTGTGGAGAGTGATCAGAAGAAACCCTCCTCTGATGGTGGTAGCGATCCTGCCAACTATGCCAAGTCTGACCTGATTTATGCCAAGGTTACTGGTAAAACAAAAGATGCTGTGAGAACAGCCAATGGTAAAATAGAATTAGAATTCACCCACCTTCTTTCCAAAATCGAAGTGGTGTTGAAAAAAAGATGCAAGTCTGGGTGAGATTACTATTGATAAGGTAGAAATCCTCAATACAATACTGTCTGGAACATTTACTCCGAATAAAGGTAGCGATTTCTCTGTAACCGTAGCTTCAGGTCAAGGTGTCTCAGCAGAAGCAATTGAGATTGACAAAGATGTTACTTCAGGCGATACTGAAGTTTTAAACGAAGCTATCATCATTCCCCAGACTATAGATGGATCAGTGAGTGGGGGACTCGATTTTATCAAGGTCACCTTATCGACTGGTGGTACACTTGTCTATAAACTTACATCATCAACAGCTTTCGCTCCAAAATATAAATATAAATACACAGTTACCGCCAAGCTGACAGGCTTGGAAGTCACATCAAAGATTACAGATTGGACGACAGGTACAGGTGTTACCGGCAACGCCGGAATGTAACAATATCAACACTTAAATAATAATAACATGGCAGACGCAAAGAAAAGCTACGAATGGTCATTCGATCTCAACGAGTACACAATGACCAAGGATGTTAAAGAAGATTACACAGCGCAGGTAAATACGCTGAAATCGATGGGAATGAACGAAATCGCCCAGGAGATTTCGGCCGAACGTACCGAATACCATATTGAAACGATCGTGAATATCGGTACCCTGATCGACGAGAAAGTCCGTCAACTGGTTGCTGCTGGGCATCTCGTTTCAACCGGTTCGGCTCAGTATGCTCCCTCCATTCCCGGTATTTTTATCGGCGATAAAGGAGTGGTTGATCCGAAAATCCATAAATGTATGGTGAACATCACCCCCTCGCAGGCAATGCGTACCGAGGTGGCGAAAGTGACACCGAAGTTCTCCGGCATCGTCCGCAATATGGGTGGTGCCCGCATCTCACTGGTACGCGACGTGGCAACAGGCAAGACCGACAGCACGATCACACCGGGCGGCATGCTCGATGTAACCGGCACGAAGATCCGTTGTATCAGTGCCGACGGTAAAGGCCTGGGTGCTGTGAAATTGTTGAAGCTGTCCGACCAGTCGGTAGCCGCCACTTTCACGCAGCTAGGTATCAACGATCCCAGCCGCCTAATGTTTACCCTGCCTGCCAACCTGGCCGACGGCGAATATCAACTGGTAGTCGAAACCTGGTTCAGTACCACCAGCACGCTGTTAAAGGAAATGCGTACGCTGATCTACCCACTGACCTTGGTTGTGGGTGGTAGTGGTGACGACGACGACCGTCCCGTTATCGAGTAGTTCCCCTCATGGAGTGTGAGCCGACTCTCTCATGCTCCATGAGCCGAGGTGCTCATCTCTCGTGAGACGGGGCTCTCATGTTCTATGAGTAGAAGTACTCATGCTTCGTGAGCAAAACAAGATATATCGGAAAAAAAGGAATATGGAACAAATACGAACAAAATCGATCCTCTGCATCTCCTTGCTTTCAGCAGTCTGCCTTTTCGCCTGTACCACCGGTGAGGAACTCGACCAGCCTGCAGGGAGATACCCCATGACGTTTACCGCCACAGTGGACGGGCTAACTCTTACCCGTTCTGATGGTAAAGATGCGTGGACGGCAGGCGACCAGATTGCCATTTCCATAGATGAAGGTGTCAGTAGTAAAACCTATCAGATTAAGAATGTAACGACCGGAGCGATGGAGCCGGCTACGGCAGGGGATGGACATTACTGGCAAAGGAATACGGATGAAATGAAGATACTAGCTTGGTATCCTGCCGGTGAATCTACAAATGTAGATATCAGCGATCAGTCCGAAGGTTTCGCCAAATTCGATTATCTGACAGCTACGGCGACAGCCTCGTTTTTCGGCAGTGCTACTTCCAGTGCTACCGAATTGACCTTCGAGCACCAAATGGCAAAAATCACCTGTACCCTCACTGCCGGTAACAACATTACGGATTTAACGAATGCAACAGTAAGTATTTACGGTTATACGACTGTCTCGTTCTCGAAAGGGATAGTGACCGGAAGCGGTAATAACGGCTGGATCACTACCACTAAGACCGACCGAAAAGCCCTGGTAGTGCCGCAAAATATGGCAGGACAGAAATTTATCCGGGTAACGATTGGCGGTCGTGACTACTTTTATACAGCCTCAAGCGGTGAAGCAAACCTCGTAGCCGGCAATGAATATAACTGTTTCATAACGGTAACGGAAACGGGACTGGATGTACAACTCAGTAATAATAGTTTGACATGGTCTGATTCTGGAAGTCAGGATGTAAGCACAGAAATAACAGGATAAGACTTTTAATTCCCCTCATAAAGAAAATGGTATGAAAAAGTTCAACATTTATATTCTCTTATCAAGTCTCCTTGCCCTGCTCTTGCAAGGCTGCAACGATGAAATTGCAAACGATCCCCTCAACGGCACTCCGCTAACGATCCAGGTAAAGACCAAAGGTTATACTTCTGCCGACAACCCACAAACACGCACAAACGATGATGGTTATACCACAACTTTTACCACAGGCGATCAAATTGGTGTATTTGCTGTAAAGGACGGAAAGCTGATTAATGAAAATGTCCCTTACACTTACGATGGCACCAGTTGGACGGGAAATGGGTTTTACTACAAAGAAACTAAATACTTTGCCTACTATCCGTATGATGCAAGTTTAAGCACAAATACTTCTATCACTTCGCCCGATGATATAGTGTCTGTCTTTACAACAAAGCTAAACGCAACCACTGACCAAAGCACTTACGAAAAATACAAAGCATTGGATTTGCTGATGGCAGAAGTGACATCGACAGATGTGAACACAAATTCTATATCTTTTACCTTTACGCATAAGATGGCATTAGTCGAGATTGTTTTGCCGATGCTGAAATATGAATTTACGAATATGGTTTCTTCTCCTGTATATAATAATGCAACATTGACATTGGTAAACGATCAAAAAGTATATGTCACCCCAATGGGTAATATAACATTTGACAACTTTCAACCTTATAGTGTAGGAAATAGTACCTATCGTTACCTTATTGCCCCGAATGCAGACAAGAGCCTTTATGGCAGTTATACGAATGAAAATGATAAGAAAGCAACATACACAATTACCACAACAACCAGCAGCATTGCTGCATCTTATTATAAAAAATATCAGGTAGACGGTGCAGGTGAAAAAACTAAGAATTATACTATGAATATTGGTGATTTCTTTATGAATGACGGTCGTTTACTGTCGAAAAACACGACTTTGACCGATGTTCAGAAACGGGATTGCATAGGTGTGGTATTCTTCGTTGGAATGGGAGGAGGGTCAGGTGATTATTTTAGTGATAACGGTTATGGGGGTTCGCCTCTCGGACAAACAAACTGTCATGGTTATGTTGTTGCTTTGCATAATGCAGGGTCAGGATCGTATCAATGGGCTAACAATAATACTACTATAGGCACTGTTGATTATGCTTCCTTTCAAGCGTATACTGATAGAAAAACAATGGAAACTTATGTCACAAATAAAGGCCTTACAATGGCATTTTTTCCGGCCGCTAACGCCTGTAAAAACTATACTCCGGTCGCTCCAGCAAAGACTACCGGTTGGCTTCTTCCTTCTTCCAAACAAATTCAATATATGAAAAGCGAAGTTCGCACTTCTATTACAAATGCAGGAGGATCAGTAAGTAACGGTTTATATTCAACAACTACGGAATATGATGCAGATAAATCCCAGATTCAAGCAGCCTACTTTGGGGGAAATCTTAAGGTGACTTCAAAAAGTACCTCTTACCCGGTAAGGCCAATCCTGGCTTTTTGATACGATAGCAAATAAACAGAATCTTTACCCCTCATAAAGTTTGTCATATTTATAGTTTACATAAAAAACAATTAAGCAATGAACAAATCAGATTTAATAAACGAATTATCGGTTAAAATGAATGTGACTCAAAAAACTGTCCCGTCAGTTCCTAACCGCCTTTGAGGAAGTCTTAACCGAAAGTCTTAAAGAAGACTCCTCTGTCACCCTCCAGGGCTTCGGCTCTTTCTCTCCCTGGCAGCAGTCAGGCCGTCCCGCCCGCAACCCCCAAAACGGCACCCCTTGCCGCATCCCTCCCCGCCCCAGCGGCAAAATCAAACCGGGAAAGTTGTTGGGGGAGGGGCGGGATGAG
>JAJPZM010000472.1 GCA_021204335.1 Parabacteroides sp.
TTTTTACCGAAATAAACAATAGCTAAAGGGACTATCCACTTTTTGGACAGCCCCTGAAATATGTTGCCTCTCAAAAATTAGTTATGGTTCATAAACGCCGCTATAAGGATTCTGGTCACCGGCCGGCCAAGTCTCATCTACCAGCGCTTTATTATTTTTCATTTCCGCACCCGGAATCTAATAGATAAAACGCCATGAACGCGCGGGAAGAGGCGTTGCACCTCCGTAAACGACATGGTTTCCTGTACGCAACAAAGGCTTCTGGTTACGGATCAGGTCGAATACGGCAAAGCCTTCTCCATACAACTCTTTCCATCTTTCTACCAATATATCTTCAATCAGCTGGTCACCGGTAGATTCCGTATGTTTGGCATTTCTCAAATCCTAAAGTTGCCACAACAATTCTTTTGCCTCACCTTCTTTTCCCTGACGGGCCAGAGCCTCAGCCGCATTCAGCAACATCTCATCCGAACGCATCACAACCATGGAACCACGACAATCTTCATTATCACGGAATTTGAACGATACCCAGAATTCCTTTTTATTATCGCCTTCGCCTTCCGACCAGCGTTCCAACTGTTTAAAGCGAATATCATCTTCATCAAACAGACTGACAAAATCGTCTGCAAGAATAAAACCACCGAAAGTCCAGCATTTACGGGTTCCGTTATACCACATGGCAAATGGGGAATAATCGCCCATATTCTGTTCTTCCGTTTGTTTGATCGACCATATCCAGGAAGCTGTTCCATGATTATTGAAACCATTCGTATAATCATCAACGGTAGACAACGGATATTGAGCTAATACCTTTTTCGCATATTCTTCCGATTTCGGCCAATTATTCATCACCTGGTAAACTTCAGATAATATACCCTGTACAATTGCCTGATTGAATACATTCGGATAATTGGCACTACGGACAAATCCTTCCAGCATCGGTTCGGCAGCAGTCAAGTCAGATAAGATCTGAGCATAAGTCTGTCCCAATGTCCCGCGCGGTTGGCCTTCCGTATTCTCGGTTGTCGGTTCCGTATAAAGAGGGAGTCCCGGCAGATCTTTTGCTATTGCATACGTTTGCTGGAATAAACGGGCCAGGCTGAAATAAGCCTACCCGCGCATTGCCAAAGCCTGACCTTTTATATACTGTTTATCCTGGTCATTTCCTTCTGTTCCGTCCACTTTGGTTATTACAGAATTCAGGTTATTGATCAGACGATAATGGAAAGTCCATAACTGGCCCGCGCGGAAGATGTTCGATTGTGTTTCTCCCCAATAATTATAATTCCAAACATACCAGGCCCTACCGTTATTCATCATATCCTCGCCGCACATATCGGAGATCATCTGCAAAGAAATAACGCCATAATCATCATCCCGGTCTGACCCGCCACTATTGCGACAGCGCATCTGATAATAACAGCCGTTCAAAGCAGACTGCGCACCGGCTGTCGTTGTAAAAACGTCATCGTCGGCCACAGACGTAGACGGTTTCGTATCAAGAAAGTCGCTACAAGACATGAATCCTCCGGAAAATACTCCTGCAGCAAATATTGACAAAATATATTTTATTGTTCTCATATAACTTTTCATTAAATAATTAGACGAATCTTACAAATTCAACTGTAACCCGAAAGAAAAAGATTTAGTTGTCGGGAACCGGTTGCTGGTTGTTCCGGAAACACTCTGTTCCGGATCCGTTCCGCGGCGAGCCGCACTGCCAATCGTTACCAGATTATCACCCTGCACAAACAGGCGCAATGTATTTATACCATATTTTGAAGTGAAAGACTTCGGTAAAGTATAACCCAAAGTAACATTCCTCAAACGGGCAAACGAGTTATTAAATATGAACTTGGAAGTATAAGTTCCTAAATAATTGGCATACGCATTAGACAGACGCGGGAACTTGGCATCCGTATTTTCCGGAGTCCAGGAATCGAGCATATCCGGGTGCATGCTATAACCCGTACGATAAGACATCATTTGTGCATAATCGCTGTCATACAATTTGCCGCCGATGCTATAATAGATCATGAAAGACAAGTCGATTCCCTTATAAGAGAAATTATTGGTAAATCCGCCGAATAATGCAGGAATAGCATCTCCCAGATATTTCATCTGGCTATCGCTCGTCACTTCATTATAGTCTTCTGTAAGAACCCGTTCTTTAACGACTTTCTCTCCTTTTTCATTCGTCTCATAAACATTCTTCCAATATTGGTCGTTACCGGTTTCTTTGTTTACACCGGCATACTCGACACCCCAGAAATTATAACGGGATTCTCCTTCACGCCATTTGAATACACCCGAGTTGATCTCTTTCTGCGGTAATTTGGTGATACGGTTTTTATAAGATGTTCCGTTCAAATCAATTGTCCACTTGAAATTTTTATTTGAAATAGCGGCATAGTTCAAAGAGAATTCCACTCCCTGGTTTTTCACATCGCCGACATTACGGTCGATGCCTCCGAAACCGGTAGAAGGAGCCATCGGCAAGGAGAACAACAAATCTTTAGGCTTGCGATTGAACCATTCTACGCTACCGCTTAACTTATTAAACACTGCGAATTCCAATCCGAAATTCAGTTGCAGGTTGCTTTCCCATTTCAAGTCTTTATTAGGCAAGCGGCTAACCAGAACACCCGGATCCGTATAATTATTCATACCTGTTTGATACAAACCTTGATAAGCATAATATGTACCAAGATTATCATTACCAACAGCACCATAGCTGGCTTTCAGTTTCAGATTATCCAACCAGTCGCTATACGGTTTAAGAAATTCTTCATTCGACAATCTCCAGGATGCACCCACCGACCAGAAATTACCTCAACGATTATCCGGGTGGAAACGGGAAGAACCGTCCGTACGGAAACTGCCGGAAATATAATAACGGTCTTTGTAATCATATTCTACACGGCCCAACCAACTCAGCAGACGGTAGTTATCCTGATAAGAATTCATGCTATTCATGACAGATGCCGAACCGATCTCTTCCACTCCGGGGAAAGGGAGTCCCCGTTTGGAAGCAGACAGTAACTTAAATTGCCTGTAATAAGCTTCCTGGCCCAATAAAACCGACAGAGAATGGTCGCCGAACGTCTTTTCGTAAGTCAGCAGGTTATTGATCGTATAAGCGAAATTACGATCGCTTTCTTTATATACTTCTCCTTTATAACCGGCAGCATAACCATATTCGCTGTTTGTATATCCGTCATAATTATATTGATAGAAATCTACGCTCAAATTGGTACGCCATTTCAAACCGGGCATGAAAGTAATCTCGAAGTAACTTCTATCGGAGACATCATCATGCGACCAGGGAGCATGGTTGTATGCATCGTCGGCCAATGGGTTCCATCCCTGCCAGGATTTACGATAGTCGCCATAGTCGTAAATACGGTTTCCGTTTTTATCCAGAATAAATTGCCCTGTCGTCTGGTCTGTTTCATAAACAGGATAAACGGAAGGCATCGTACGAAGGAACCATACCATATTTTCAGCGGCAGAGCCTTCGCGCACACTATGCGACAAACTGATGTTGGTCCCGACTTTCAGCCATTTGTTTACAGAATAATTAAAACTGGCACGTGTGGAATAACGTTCGAACCGTTGAATTGAAAAGACACCTTTATCATTCAGATAACCGGCAGACAGATAATAATCGGCTTTCTTCGACTTACCGCTAAAGTTTACCGTATATTCCTGACGTAACCCCGACCGGAACAGTTCATCTCTCCAATTGCCGGAATACAACAACTTGGCATTCGGGTCCATCTTGCCGTCGGTACCTACCGGAGAAGCTACATTATAGGGATTGCAGCCAAACTCTCCAGTCAGATATGCAGAAGCCCAGTTTCTTGAATCATCCTCCGAATATCCCCAGTCTTTATATCCATTGTATAAAGAACGCCAGGTTAATACAGATAATTCATCGGTTGTTAATTCGCGGGGCAGATCGACAGCTAGACTGGCAAATCCCCAGGTAGAACGAAAGTTTATTTGTCCCTTCTCCGATGAGCCCTTTACGGGTTGTAATCATCACAACGCCATTCGCTGCACGCGAACCATACAATGCGGTTGCAGAAGCATCCTTCAAAACAGTCATCGATTCGATATCTGCCGGATTAATGGCATTCAGATAACCATTATAAGCCGTTCCGTCTACGACATACAACGGGTCGCTGGAAGCATTCATAGAACCGATACCGCGTATCATGATTTTGGCATCCTCACCCGGTTCACTACTATTATTAATAACCTGAACACCGGCACTTTGCCCTTGTAAAGCCTGCGTTACATTGGATGCTCGTATCTTTTCCAAAGATTCTTTTTTGATTACCGTAGCCGAACCGGTAAATGTAGATTTCTTACCGGTACCGTATGCAACGACCATCACTTCGTCGATTGCTACTACATCCGGTTCCATTTTGACACTCAAATTAGTCCCGACAATGGGAACTTCCTGTGTTTTGTATCCAAGGTAGGATACATGCAACACCTTAGTCCGGGCAGTAACCTCAATGGAAAACTCCCCGTTTTCGTTCGTTGTCACTCCGTTTATGGTTTGTTTGTCCATGATCGCTACACCAATCATCGGCAGACCGTCTTCTACAGATGTAACTACACCCGTAACCAGCTTGTTCTGCCCCATCGCCAGTTGAATACACAACAACATGGCGAAAAGAACTGAAAAGATTTTCTTCATAATCACATTTATTTAATATCAACGCTCAAAAAAAATAACTCAACAAATACACATTCGGCAATTATCAACTTTATACCGTTTCATTTAAAAGGTTTTTCCAAAAAATCAACGCAAATTGAATTAGTTCTGATAGAACTACGTTGCATATACCGTAAAATGTTAGATGTGAATATATTGGTGTTTTCTTCTTTTGATATTGTAGAATTCGGGTAGATTCAGGTATGGTTTTATGCATACTATAAAAATTAAACTATGGAATAAAATCATCTTATTGAGTGATTTTTTAATATAAATTATAGCATTTGAATAAAAAATTAATATGATTATCCGCATGATGTCCGTTGATTTATTGAACATCATAT
>JAJPZM010000254.1 GCA_021204335.1 Parabacteroides sp.
GTTACATTCTCAATGGCATCTTCTACGTTGGCTAATGCGCAGGAAGAGGATAGTAAGGTAAATTTTCCGTACAGGGAGATTTGGTAAGTTCTTATATTTGGCGTGGTTTTTACCAGACAGGTGCCAGCTTTCAACCGACATTGTCTTTGGGCGTAGGTAATTTCTCTTTGACAGCTTGGGGGTCTACTGATTTCCAAGGTGCCAATTCCACATCGGCAGCTGCGGCTAAAGAAATAGATTTGACGGCAGCTTATACATTCGGATCGGCAGGTCCTACATTGTCTGTCGCTAGCTTATGGTGGGCAGGACAAGGTGTCGGTGATTACTTTAACTTCAAGAGTCACGAAACAGCTCACCATTTTGAAGCTGGTTTGGCTTACACTTTGCCTATTGAGAAATTTCCTTTGTCTATCACTTGGAATTTCATGTTTGCCGGTCAAGACAAAGATGAAAATGGAAACCAAAACTATTCTTCTTATGTGGAGTTGAATTTTCCGTTCACAGTGAAGGGAGTCGATCTGAATGCAACTTGTGGTGTTCTTCCATATGATGCGGGAGTAACTACGTATGGAGGTGATGTAAATAGTGGATTTGCTGTAACGAACGTTGCATTGAAAGCAACGAAAGATATCAAAATCACGGATTCTTTTCCATTACCCATTTTTACACAGGCAATTTGGAACCCTCGCATGGAGGATGCTCATCTTGTCTTGGGAATTTCTTTAAGACCTTGATATAGTATACGCATGGACCGAGAACAAAGTGTACAACATTTTTTAGATTTGTTGAAAAAGTCTCGTCGTGGCAATTTTAAAATCTACATCGGCATGATTGCCGGTGTAGGTAAATCGTATCGGATGCTATCAGATGCCCATCAATTACTGGAAAGCGGGATCGATGTCAAGATCGGTTATATAGAAACACATGGGAGAGTCGAGACAGAGGCATTGGTGGAAGGACTGCCTGTCATTCCACGTCGTAAAATATTTTATAAAGGAAAAGAGATCGAAGAGATGGACTTACAGTCAATTCTCAGTATCCATCCTGAAGTTGTTATCGTTGACGAATTGGCTCATACCAATGTCGAAGGCAGTAAGAATGAAAAGCGTTGGCAGGATGTCATGGATATACTGGATGCCGGTATCAGTGTAATTACGGCAGTTAATATTCAGCATATAGAAGGACTAAACGAGATGGTGCAGGACGTGGTTGGCATTGAGGTCAAGGAGCGTATTCCTGATATCGTACTGGAGCAGGCGGATGAAGTGGTCAACATAGACCTTACTGCTGATGAACTGCTGGCTCGGTTGAAAGCCGGAAAAATATACAAACCCGATAAGATACAAACAGCATTGAATAATTTCTTTAAGGCTGAACATATTCTTCAGCTTAGGGAGTTGGCATTGAAAGAGGTTGCTTTGCGGGTAGAAAAAAGTGGGAAGTACCATTCCGGAGAATCTTGGTGTGCGCCACGAAAGGTTTATGGCCTGTATCAGCAGTAATGAGAAAACCCCTCGTAAGATCATACGGAAAGTCGCGCGGTTGGCTACCCGATATAATACCAAGTTCTTTGTATTGTATGTACAAACCCCTAGGGAAAGTTCGGACCGGATTCCGTTGGCAAGCCAGAGACATTTACTGAACCATTTCAAGCTGGCAACAGAACTCGGTGGAGAAGTTATTCAAGTGCAATCCCCACATATAACGGATGCGATTGTACAGGCTTGTAAAGAAAAACAAATCAGTACGCTATGTATCGGACGACCGACTTTAAAATACCCTTCCGTTATCCTTGCCATGGTCCATTATCGGAACATGTTAGAAGAATTAGCTCAATTAGGTATTGATTTAATAATATTGGCTTAAAAATCCTTTTATGAATATGAATATAAAAACAAAGTTGACTTATGGAATAGGGCTTTTATTTGTCTTGATCACTTTATTAGGGGGATTGGCTATAAAAAACATTCATAATGTATCGGATGACACGCAGAATATTCTGGCGGATAATTATAATTCACTCCTTTATTCCCGTCAGATGCTCGAGTCACTGGATGCCATTCGGGAAAATCCGAATGCTCGGAAAGAGTTTGAGGCCGGGTTGGAAGCTCAGAAAAAAAAATCTGACAGAGAAGGATGAAGACGTACTAACCAACCGATTAAGTTCAAACTGGGAAAAGGCGTTGGATGACATGGATGATGAATCGATTCGGCAGATACGCCAGACGATTTATACCATTATGGCAGTCAATATGTCTGCCATTTATGAAAAGAATGAAGTGGCTGTCCATACGGCGGAAAGGTCTCTCTTTTGGATCTGGACGGTAGGAATTGCTTGTATCGCGATCGCCTTCCTCTTTCTGGCTCGCCTGCCACGCTCGGTCAGCGTACAGATCCAGAAATTGACGGATGGCGTCAAGGAAATCACCAATGCCAATTACAGCAAACGGCTCAATTTGGGCAATGAACCGGAGTTTAAGGAAATAGCTACGTTGTTCAACGAGATAGCCGAGCGATTGGCCGAATACAGGAACAGTTCGCTGGAAGATATCCTACAAGGGAAAAAATATATAGAAATAATTATCAACAGCATTGCAGAACCTATCATAGGCTTGAGTAAGGAACGGAAGATTTTGTTTGTCAATGACGAGGCTTTGACTGTTTTGAATTTAACGCGGGAAAACATTATTGACAAGCCAGCTCCTGAAGTGGCATTAAAAAATGACTTGCTCCATCGTTTGATTCGGCAATTAGTACATCCCGATGACAATAAGGATCCGTTGAAAATTTACGCAGACAACAAGGAAAGCTATTTTCAAGTAAAATACATCCCGATCAACGTCAACAAGCAGACCGGACTGGAGAGTAAGTATGTCGGGGATGTGATCTTGTTGAAGAACGTGACCGAATTTAAAGAAAAAGATATTGCAAAGACAACCTTTATTTCGACGATCTCTCATGAACTGAAAACACCGATATCAGTTATCATGATGAGTTTGAAACTATTGGAAGACAACAGGATCGGAAAACTGAACACAGAACAGGAGAGCCTTTCCAAGAACATAAAGGAAAATAGTGACCGTTTGTTGGAGATCACTGGCGAATTGTTGAAGATGTCACAGGTTGAGAGTGGTAAACTTTACTTGAATCCGAAGATTACCAAACCGATCGAACTGATCAACTATGCCATCAAAGCGAACCATGTACAGGCCGAGCGTTTTAACTGTCAGATCGAAGTGGAATATCCTGAAAAGATTGCCAAGTTGTTTGTTGACAGCGAGAAGATTGCTTGGGTTGTGACCAACCTGTTGTCGAACGCCATCCGTTACTCGTCGGAGAACGGACGGGTCATTATCGGTGCACGACAGATCGACAAAGCCGTCGAGATCTATGTCAAAGACTTCGGAAAGGGCATTGATTCACGTTACCGCGAAAGTATTTTCGACCACTATTTCCGTGTGCCAGGAACAAAAGTACAAGGTAGCGGTTTGGGACTTGCCATCAGTAAGGACTTTGTGGAAGCTCATAGTGGTACGATCCGTATCGAAAGCGAAGTTGGTAAAGGTAGCACGTTTGTGATCAGATTCAATGTATAAAAAGTAAAATCAAAAATCAGATAGTCTAATGAAAGTATTAAAATTGGTGGTACTTCAGTCGGTTCTGCCCAGCGGATCAAAAATGTCGCATCAATCATTTGCGATCAGGAACAGAAAATAGTAGTACTCTCTGCCATGGCAGGGACAACAAACTCTTTAGTGGAGATATCTGAGTGTTTCCATAAGAAGGATCCGGAAAAAGCCAATGCGATCCTTTCTTCTTTGGAACAGACTTATATTAATCATATAGAAGAATTATATCAAAGCGATGTCTACAAGGAAAAAGCTATGCAATACATGCTCGAACGGTTTCAACATGTCTGGTCTTTCTCAAATATGCCTTTCAGCGTGTTCGATGAAAAGGAAATCTTGGTGCAGGGTGAGTTGATATCGACCTTTCTGATGACTTGTTATCTGGAAGAACAGAGAGTGAAGGTTGCTTTATTGCCTGCATTGAACTTCATGCGGATTACGATGGACAATGAACCGGATATGGAATATATATCTGAACACCTGGAGACGCTTTTGGGGCAAAACAAGGAGGCTGAAATATATATCACGCAAGGTTTCATCTGCCGGAATGCCTACGGCAGCATTGACAACTTGGAAAGGGGAGGAAGCGATTACACCGCCTCTCTAATTGGGGCGGCTATCCAAGCAGAAGAGATACAGATATGGACGGATATTGATGGGATGCACAACAACGATCCACGGTTTGTCAATGACACCGCTCCTGTTAGGCAGTTGAACTTCGACGAAGCCGCTAAGTTGGCATATTTCGGTGCCAAGATACTGCATCCGACTTGCATCCTGCCTGCCAAGGAAAAGAACATACCGGTACGCCTTTTGAACGCATTGCAGCCAAGTGCGTCAGGTACATTGATCTCGAACACGGCGGAAAAAGGTGCGATCAAAGCTGTTGCCGCCAAAGACAATATTACGTATGTCAAGATCAAGTCGCTCCATACGATACCGACACCTCATTTTCTGAGCATCGTGTTTGATACGTTCTATAATTACAATACACTGGTGGACATGGTGACCACTTCCGATATCGGAGTTTCCGTAACGATTGATAATGATAAGCATATAGACGAGATTGTGGATGTATTACGGGAATACGCAACGATTACAGTCGAAAAGAATATGGTGATTGTTTGTGTTGTTGGTGATTTGGAATGGCAAAATGTCGGTTTTGAGGCACGCATCATCAATGCGTTGAAAGATATTCCCGTACGAATGATTTCATACGGTGGTAGTAGTAGTAATGTATCGTTGGTGATGAAAGCGGAAGATAAAATGCATGCTTTGAAGGCGCTTAGTGAGCACTTATTTTCCGTGTCTGATAAATCTGCGTTATCATCCGTTTCTTAAAAGAGAATTAAGGTTATTTTTTTTGATTTGTTTTAGAAATGAAGTTGAAGAAGGTGTCCTAAAAGGATGCCTTCTTTTTTTGTTATGCGGCCAATTCATTA
>JAJPZM010000227.1 GCA_021204335.1 Parabacteroides sp.
GTTACTACCAGTCGCTAAGATGAGAAAACAATTTTAATAATATCAAACAAGATGAACAAAACGATCTATTTACTAAATAGATCCATGCAGCATACGCAAAGGCATGCTGCATGGATGATCTGTATAATACTGATGTTTTTATTCCTGCCGGAAGCAAAAGCACAGACACAGTACGATCAAGCGAAGTGGCCCGACGGTGCTCCGTATGTATCCCCCTATGCCATTAAGGCAAAATATGGCGCTAAACCTTTGGTCAAGCTGGCAAAAGTAGGAGCTGTCGAACCCCGCTATTTCCAATTTATTGTAAGTGAAGAGGGTGGCGGCAATAAGGCTTTGACCATGGCCTGGAAGAAAGAAAAGGCACATTACGAATTGGCTTTGGAAGACCTGAAAAATACAAAGGAAGACAAGGGACCGGAAAATACCGAGCCTAAACGCGTTCGTTTGGATAGGACTTTATGGGTAGTAGTAAGTGCCAGGAAAGATCCCAGTTCTCAGATGTTGTATTACACGCTGATCAACAAGGCATCTCAACTGCCTTTGCAATTGTCGGAAGATGCGGATGCTTCTATCCCTCTTGAAATTGTTGACGGTTCGACCGATTGGTTGTGGTCTGATGCTGCCGAGGCGGAGAGCGGTTCAAAATTCGATGACAGCGTAGAAAAGGTTCTGCAGGATACTATCCGTACAGCTATTGACGCCAATACTACCCTGTATTTGGTTAAAAGCGAGGACGGCGATGTAGCAGTTAAATTTGTCAACGGCAGTAGCGGTGTTCCTAGCGATGCCATCACCTTCGAAGCTTGGGAAGCCAACCCGATCATTCTGACGGCCGAACAGATCAACATCAAATTGGGGTACGAAGACGTAACGGCACAGAACCAAGGAACGAAAGACTCGTTTAAGTTTACTTTCAGCCCGGATGTGGAAGATCCGAACACAACGAACGTCATGACTTCTTATTCGTTCAAAGCCGAAGCTCCTAAACTGACCGGAGAACGCAAAACCGGTGATGCCACAGACGGTTATGTCCGTTTCCAGGCTTTGGAAGGCAATAAAGAGACCGGTAAATATTTAATGGTCGATACAGCTTATCATGATATGGAATCCAATAACAAATATGATTTGCAGATGGCTGTTAAGTCAATCGAATATCCGGAAGATGCTGTTTTAAAGGATGGTGGTTCGGTTGCTGACGGTGATTTGTATATCGGTGGTACTATGGTAGCAAAAAATGTTTACAACTATTCAAATGTAGTTTTGGTTCAGTTGAAACGCCAGACCAACTTCAAGCCTGTCTTCTATCCGTCTACTCAATCTTTGCGTTTGCAAGCTGAAATGATCTTCAAGGCAAAGAAAGACGATTTGAAGGCTAACAAGTCTTGGTGGGAACAAATGCACGATGCAATTGGCTCAGGAGGTGGCATGACGATTCTAAATGCGAGTGTGAGTGATTATGAATTGCATTGGAATGGTACGGCCGGTTATTTCCAACCGTATACAAATAAAACTAAGTTGTTAGATTGGGGTACAGGCGTAGAATGGAATAAACCCGCTGCTGCTGTGTCTGGTTTGTCATTCGGAGACTGGTATAGTGCTGAACCATACGCATCACCTTTCGCTCACTTGGCATTCAACAACGTAGTGAAACTGACTACGTTGACGAGTGATCCGAAACATACGGTATTGACTTGCGATGTGCGCGATAAGAACGATGAAGAAAATGCGGCAGGTTATGACGGTCTGTTAACGTATATTTCGTTGGAGGGCTTGGTTTCTGCCGACCATTTTGAGCCTTTGACGTTGCCCAATGATGCTTCAACCATTACAATCTCTTATGCCAATGGCAAATGGAGTTATAAAGACGATGGCGCTGATGCTGTCGGCTTCAATGGGACGATCAAGGTACCGAAAAATAGCAGTTCCACCGACAAGCTCGTTATCACCGACGTTACCGGCAACCCGATCCTAACATTTGATCATGTAACACTCGAACCAACCAGCGGCACAGCTCTGGCCATCAATAAAGGTTGCGAGCTAACACTGCAAGGTCATCTAACTATTGACATTGCCACTGGTGATAATACTTATTACTGCATCAATAATTCCGGCACATTGACGGTTGCCCCAACTGATACGAAGACGTCGATACACCTTCTTTGCTACGATACCGCCATCAATAATACCGGTGCACTCAACAATGCCTGGATAGAATGGCAGTTTGTCTCAGCATTGGGAAACAATGGTGGCATAGAGATCACCTCTAACAATAGCTCCTTTGCTGGGTCCTGTGAGAACAAGACATTTGCTATGCCTGTTATCGCTGGTGATACGTATAAGCTTACGGCGAAAAAATATGGTTTTGGTTCTGTTGGTCAACAAGGTAAAGCAGCGGATGGTAATACTTACATGATCTATTACCCAGCCCCTGTCAAAAACGGTGTGGCTGTCTTCACCGATGTAAAGGATGCCATCCCCGTTACCATTACCCAGCCGACAGATGGCGGCTCTATCTCCGTCTTCTACAACGACAACCTGTTAGCTGCAAACGATTATGTTCCGGACAAAGCTACGCTGACATGCCGTTACAACGCGCTTCCGGGTTACGAACTGGATACCTATACGGTAACTCCCGGCACCGGTCCTTCCACGTCGAGCGATGTCTCGACTTCTGCAACTTATCAAGTGCCGAACGGTGCAACCTCTATCGCTATCACCGCTACCTTTAAAGAAAAGCAGGGCGTCGATCCTGCCCCTGATCCTGCCCTAACGGTCTACTATACCGTCGTCATCCCCACCCTCGAGGGCGCAACGACCGACCCGGTAGCTGGTGCCTACGAGGTGGAGGCCTGGGATAGTTTCCGCTTCTACCTCACGCTGGATGCGGATTACGACCAGTCGGCGCCCATCGTCACCACCGACCGCGGCGAGACGCTCGAACCCCGTAGCAGCGATGGCGCTTACGTCATCCAGTATGTTCGTACACCGGTAGAAATCTCCATCGCCGGCATCCAGAAGAATGCCGATGTCGCCAGCGCCACGATCCTGTCCGGTACGAGGGTCTGGACGGAACCATCCGCGGTATGCCTCGAAACCGACCGCACTGAAGAAGTCCGTATCGTCTCCCTCGCCGGTACAACGGTAGCCGCCTTCACAGCCCAACCCGGTACGACCCGCCAGGCGCTGGCTCCGGGTGCGTATGTGGTGAAGATGGAACGGACGGTATATAAAGTGATCGTACGTTAATTTGTGAGGTCATACAATTGATGAATGCCAAAAGTCTGCTTCCCGGCAAGGACTTTTGGCATTTATTGCTTGTTTAGTGTGTTTCTTAACATATACTTCCCTGTAACATATTGTCACGCTGAATTGCTACCTTTGGCTCATTGGCTGTATGAAACGCTTACAGTCTGTCAAACAATTAAATCTGAAATAGTATGAGACCGGAAGATTACATCACCCGTGAGGGGAAGTTTGGTGCACACAACTATCATCCCCTGCCTGTCGTTCTCGAGAAAGGAGAAGGCGTATTTGTTTGGGACGTGGAAGGCAAACGTTACTTTGATTTCCTGTCCGGTTATTCCGCCCTGAGCCAGGGGCATTGCCATCCTAAAATCATCCAGGCATTGACCGACCAGGCGCAGAAGCTAACGCTGGTGTCGCGCGCTTTCCATGCCGACGTGCTGGGCGAATACATGGAGTTTACCTGCAAGTTCTTCGGCTACGACAAATTGCTGCCGATGAATACCGGAGCAGAAGCAGTCGAAACCGCCCTCAAGTTGGCGCGCCGCTGGGGCTACCGCATCAAGGGCATCGCACCGGAGCGGGCAAAGATTGTCGTTTGCAGCGAGAACTTCCATGGGCGGACTATCACGATCATTTCGATGAGTACCGATCCGAGTTCGTATGAAGATTTTGGCCCTTATACCCCCGGCTTTATCAAAGTACAATATAATAATGTAGATGCATTGGCTGAGGCATTGAAAGACCCGGATGTCGTAGGCTTCCTGGTGGAACCGATCCAGGGGGAAGCCGGCGTGGTAGTGCCCGACGACGGTTATCTTCGTACCTGCTATGATCTTTGTTACCAGCATAACGTGCTGTTTATTGCCGACGAGATACAATCCGGTATCGGACGTACCGGCAAATTGCTTGCCTGCGATTACGAGAATGTTCATCCCGATCTGTTGATATTGGGTAAAGCCCTCTCCGGTGGCGTCACTCCTGTTTCTGCCGTACTGGCAAACGATGAGATTATGCTGACGATCGCTCCGGGCGAGCATGGTTCTACGTATGGCGGAAACCCGTTGGCTGCTGCTGTCGGCATTGCCGCCCTCGAGGTGGTGAGGGACGAAAAACTCTCGGAGAATGCCTTTGCCATGGGAGAGTTATTCCGCAGCGAGATGGAAAGGATCGATAATCCGATGGTGAAGAAGGTGAGGGGGAAAGGTCTTCTGAATGCCGTAGTCACCGAGCCGCATGACGGGAAGGTTGCCTGGGACATCTGTCTAGCTCTGAAAGAAAACGGACTGATTGCTAAGCCGACACACGATCATATCATCCGCTTCACTCCGCCACTCATTATTACTTATGATCAGATGATGGAGGCGATAGCTATTATAAAGGAAACGTTTGCGCAATTTTAAACAAGCAGTATGAAAATAAACGTAATAGGAGTACCACTGAATTTGGGTTGCGACCGCGAAGGCGTTGAGCGTGCCCCGAACCATCTGCGTGAGCGGGGATTGATGAATTTGATTCGTAAGAACGGGCATCGTGCTTTCGACCTGGGGAATCTTTATGTGCCCCCCGTATCGGAAGCCGATAAGTTTGCACGTGGCAAGAGTATGAAATATCTCGACGCTATTGTGGAAGTGAATAATAATCTCGCAGAGCTGGTGTATGACACCCTGCATGGCGGCGCTTTCCCGTTGGTTATCGGAGGCGACCATTCGTTGGGGCTGGGTAGTGCTTCGGGCGTCGGGAAGTGCTTCGACGATTTCGGTATCATCTGGCTCGATGCGCATGGCGATATCAACACGAACGAGACTTCGCCCAGCGGGAATATCCATGGCATGCCGCTCAGTGCCCTGATGGGAATGGGGAGCGAGGAACTGGTCAATGTTTATGAAACCGGCAATAAGGTGAACCCGCAGAATGTGTTCCTGGTTGGTACCCGCAGCCTCGACGCCGGCGAACAGGCACTGATCGAACGCGAGCAGCTAAGCGTCTATACGATGGAGACGATCCACCTGAAGGGTGTTGATTTCGTGGCGGAAGACATCAAGCGGAAGCTCAGGGAGCGGAAGATTCGCAACGTTCATTTCAGTATCGATGTGGACAGTATCGATCCCCGTTTTGCCCCCGGAACGGGAACCCGCGTCAGCGAGGGATTACTGCCGGACGAGTTCAAGGACTTCGTGGAGCACATGCTATCGACTAACCTTATCAAATCGATGGATCTGGTGGAGCTGAACCCGGACCTCGATGTCAACGATCTGACCATCACGCTGTGTCTCGATATTATCGATTATATAACGGCGAGAATATAGTAAGGACTATCCCGTTCTCTGTTTGATACGGGATCGTAAAAGCACAGGCCGCATCCTACATTAAAAGTAAGATACGGCCTGTTCCTTTACCCCCTGTGGGGCATGGGGACTGGTTATTCCTGTCCGCCTCCTAAAGCGTGATAAAGATTAATAACTCCCTGTATCTCATCGAACCTGTCGGCAACTTGGGAGAGTTCCGCCTGCAACAATCCCTGTTGGGCGGTCAGTACTTCCAGGTAGGTGGTGTTGCCATGATCCATCAGTAGCTGCGTGCTCCGGACGGCGGTTTGCAAGGCGGCAATCTGTCCGTCTGCCAAGGTGATGCGCTCACGGGCGGTTTGCCATTGCACCAGGGCGTTGTTTACTTCGCTGCCGGCATTGAGCAGGCTTTGTTGGAAAGCCAGCGAGGCTTCTTCCTGCTGCGCCTTGGCTATCCGGAGTTGGGCGATATTAGCACCTTTATTGAACAACGGCTGGGTGAGCGAGCCGATGGCTTGCAGGAGCATACCACCGGGGTTGATGATCGTGCCCGTTCCCGCATTCGTCCATCCCGCTACACCGCTTAGGGTGATGTTGGGATAGAAAGCGCTGCGGGCACCGTTGGTGGCATAAAACGCCTGTGCCAGCGAATACTCCGCTTGCCTTACATCGGGGCGGTTGCCCAGTAGTGCGAGGGGAACACCTGTCGAGAGAGTTTCGGGAAACTCCTGCCGGTCGATGCTGCCCCTTTCCACCGGGGCAGGTGCTTCGCCGAGCAGGTTCGACAGGCTGTTCTCCATCTCGTTGATTTGCCAGCGCAGGCTGCGGAGAGAGGCCTCGACAGTGAGTCGGTTGGCTTCCGACTGGGCGACGGCTGCTTCATCTGTCAGTCCCGCCTTTTTCAAAGCCTGCATCGCCTGCACATTCTCTTTCCAAAGAGAGGCCGTCCGTTCACTGATGACAAATTGTTTGTCGAGCAATAACAAAGTGTAATAGGAATTGGCTATAGTGGCTATTAGCTGTGTCCGGACGGCCTGTTTGTATGATTTAGTCTGTTCGAGAGCTGCCTGTGCACTCCTTTTTGCATTGGTGAGTCTCCCGAATATGTCGATTTCCCAACTGGCAGAGGCCGCCAGCTGATAACTCTTGGAGGCTTTCGAACCGTCGAAACTGCTGATCGTGCCCTGTGGGGTCAGGTTAAGTGCCGGCAGATATGCCAGACGCGAGGTCATTAGGACGGCTTCGGCCTCCTATACCCGCAAATGGGCGGTGCGTATGTCGGTGTTATTCTCCAATCCTTTATCGATTAGTGCCTGCAACTGCGGGTCGGTGAACAATTCCCGCCAGTCGAGGTTGCCGATACTGGTGGTATCCGTAGCCATCGCCTCCTCCCTGAACAGGTTGTCGGGAACGGAGGTCTCCGGTTTATAGGATTTGTAAATGCCGCACCCGCTCAGTAACGAGAGGGTGGCGACGGATAATAGAATGATATTATTTTCATCTGATTGATTTCTTTTCTTTTTACTTTCGAGATATTCATTCCGCTCGGCAGTTACTTTTACTACTTCTTCCTGTATTTGCCAGTCACGTGCCGGTTCGAACTGTATCGGACGTACTTTCTCCTGTAGATACTGGAATACGATAAACAAGGAAGGCACGACGAACAGCAGTGTCAGTGTACCGATCAACATACCGCCGACGGCACCTGTACCCAACGAACTGTTACCGTTTGCACCTACGCCGGTCGCTACCACCAGCGGCAGCAGACCGAAAATCATCGTTAATGCCGTCATCAGGATCGGACGCAGACGTACTTTGGCAGCCGACAGGGCGGCAGATGTCAGGCTCATACCGGCGGCGCGGCGTTCAGCGGCATATTCAGTCAGCAGGATCGCCGTTTTAGACAGCAATCCGATCAGCATGATCAAACCGGTTTGCAGATAAATGTTGTTCTCCAGCCCCATGATCTTGGCGAATAGGAAGCTACCCATCAAACCGAAAGGTACCGAAAGGATAACGGCAAACGGGATCAGGAAGCTTTCATAGAGTGCACTCAGGATCAGGTAGATCATCAGGATACAGATCACAAAAATTACAGCTGTCGTATTACTTTCCTGGTTCTCCTCGTGGGTGATACCGGCAAAGTCGTAGCCATAACCTCTTGGCAGGCTGGTAGCCGCTACTTCCTTCACTGCATTGATCGCATCACCGGAACTGTAGCCCGGTGCAGGCATGGCGTTTACCCCGATCGAGTTGTACATATTGAAGCGGCTCAACGATTCGGCCCCATATACTTTTGTCAAGTTGACAAACTGGCTTAACGGAGCCATTTCGCCGTTAGCCATACGCACGAAGGTATTATCCAGTGAAGATTCATCCAGACGGTAATTGGGGGAAGCCTGTATCGTCACCTTATACACTTTCGAGAAACGGTTGAAATTGGAAACATACTGTCCTCCGTAATAACCGGACAAGGTGCTCAGTACGGCATCCGGAGTGATACCGGCACGCTTACATTTAGCTGCATCTACCGTTACTTCCCATTGCGGGTAGTTGATGGAGAAAGTTGAATAGGCGGCTGCTATTTCCGGGCGTTCGCGCAAGGCTCCCAGGTATTGTTGTGTCGTATTGAAGAAATCAGTCAGATCACCTCCCTTTTTATCCTGCATGTATATTTCCAATGCGTTACCCATACCGTAACCGGGGATCATACCCGGCGACATGGCGAAGATAGTCGCATCCTTGATATCGGCAGTCCGTCCGTATACCTGGTTGATAACCGATTGTACGTGGTCTTCCTTATCTGTACGTTCATCCCATGGTTTCAGTTTGATGATGAACATACCGAATGAGTTCCCTTGTCCGGAGATCAGTCCGTAACCGGATACTTTGTTGTATTCCTTTATCTGCGGCAGGTCTTTGATACGGTTTTCTATGTTGGTCATTACGTCGTTGGTCGTTGCCAGCGAGTTACCGGCTGCCGTTGTTACGTTGACGAACAATACACCCTGGTCTTCGTCAGGTACCAGACTGGTCTTTGTCGTTTTCATCAGAAAAACAGCAGGACAATCGAGCAAGCCAGCATCGACCACATCAGCCATCTGCGTTTGATGAAGAAGAGTACGCCTTTCTTGTATTTCGCGATCAGGGCGTCGAAAGCTGTATTGAACGCTTTACGGAAACGGGAGGCGAAATTGTTCTTTTGCGTACCGTCTTCATTGATATACGGTTTCAGTATCAGCGCACATAACGCCGGGCTCAATGTCAATGCATTGACAGCCGAGATACCAACGGCAACCGCCATAGTCAGACCGAACTGTGTATAGAATGTACCGGAAGTTCCGCTCATAAACGATACCGGAATAAACACGGCCATAAACACCAGTGAAGATGAGATAATGGCGGCACTGATCCCGTTCATGGCGTCCATACTTGCCATGTACGAAGATTTATACCCGACGTCGAACCGGGCCTGTACCGCCTCGACGACGACGATGGCATCATCGACCACCGTACCGATCACGAGAACCAGTGCAAACAAAGTAATCAGGTTGATACTGAATCCGGCAATCGACATAAAGGCTAATGTACCGACCAGCGATACGATAATACCGACCAACGGGATCAGCGTCGAACGGATATCCTGCAGGAATATGTATACCACCAGGATAACCAGTAAGATCGCTTCGATCAATGTCTTTACCACCTCGTGGATGGAGGCGAACAGGAAGTCGTTAGAACTCATCATCTGTACGATCTCAACACCTTTCGGCAGGTCTTTGCGTGCTTCATCGAGGAATGCGTCGATTTGCTGGTTTACCTCGGTCGCGTTGGAACCGGCTGTCTGGAATACCATACAGGAAACGCCGACATGGCCGGTCAGTTCACCGATGTAGGAGTAGTTTTCATGTCCCAGTTCTATTTCGGCTATATCTTTCAGTTTGAGTACTTCGCCGTCTTCGGTCGAACGGATCACGATATCTCCGAATTCTTCCGGCTGGATCAGGCGGCCTTTGTACTTCATAGTGCACTGGTAGGTCTCCGTAGAGTTCTCGCCGAATGCACCGGTGGCTGATTCTATATTCTGCTCGGCCAGTACGGCGGTAACGTCGGAGGGGATCAGGTTGTATTGTGCCATCACGTCTGGCTTCATCCAGATACGCATACTATAATCGCCACCCATTACCATTAGCTCTCCAACGCCTGAGATACGGAGGATTTCCGGTTTCAGGTTAATGCTCAAGTAATTGGCCAGAAAGCTTTCATCGTATGAATCGTCAGGGCTGTATATTGAAAAGATCTGTAGCATACTGGTCTGACGCTTGGTAGTAGTAACCCCTACTTGCGTCACTTCTGCCGGCAACTGACCGGTGGCTTTGGATACACGGTTCTGTACGTTTACGGTTGCCATATCCGGGTCGGTTCCCTGTTTGAAGTAGACCATAATTTCTACGGTTCCCGCGTTGGTGGCGTTGGAGGTCATGTAGGTCATGTTCTCTACACCGTTGATGGCTTCTTCCAGCGGGCGATTACGCTCTTCTGGAGGGTTTCCGCGCTGGCACCGAAGTAGGTTGTATTCACCATAACGGTAGGCGGGGCAATATCTGGATATTGTTCGACGGGCAGACTGGTCAACCCGATAATACCCATAAATACTATCACGATAGAGATAACGGCTGACAGTACCGGGCGTTCTATAAAGGTTCTTAATTTCATATTCCGTTCTTCCTATTATTGTTTAACCTGGACAGGGGTTCCTTCGCGTAACAGGCCTACGCCTTCGGCAACGATCACGTCGCCCGGCTTCAAGCCTTCGTTCACAATATATTCCTGTCCGCCGTTTACGCGGGTTACATTAATCTGGGCGGAGGTAGCCTTGCCGTCG
Source organism: Parabacteroides sp. (assembly GCA_021204335.1). Taxonomy (GTDB): domain Bacteria; phylum Bacteroidota; class Bacteroidia; order Bacteroidales; family Tannerellaceae; genus Parabacteroides. Next base: position 10,417 of record JAJPZM010000227.1, read on the forward strand.
ATTACCTTGTAGGCATATACTTTGTCCTGTATTTCGAAAGTGGCTGTTTGTGGGATAACGATACTGCCCGATTTCTCGGTGGAGAGAATAATATTACCGGAGCTGCCGCTGTAAAGGATTTCTTCTTCGTTCGGGAATACGGCGCGCAGACTGACAGTCCCTGTGTTGCGATCGATGACTCCACTGATCGTTTCGACTTTCCCTTTCGCCGGATAAACGGATTTATCATTCAGTTGCAATTCGACTTCCGGCATCATTTCCAAAGCTTTCTGCTTGGAACCGTATTGGCGGGTGAGAGCCAGCAGTTGATTTTCTGTCAGGGAAAAGTAGACGTACATGTTCGAATTATCTGAAACGGTTGTCAGCGGTTTAGGCGAATTGGCACTGACTAACGCACCGACACGATAGGGAAGTGTTCCGACTACGCCGTTCGACGGGCTTTTCACCTCTGTGTATGAGAGATTGTTGCGTGCATTCAGTTCCAGTGCTTTCATCTGTGCCAGTTGAGCCTTGGCACTGAGCCAGGCGTTTTCCGCCGTTTGCAGGTCGAAAGCCGAAACTACGTTCTGGGCATGCAGTTCCTTCTTGCTGTCGAAAGTCAGCTTGGCGGTACTCAATGCTGCTTCAGCCGCTTCTACATTGGTAATTGCTGTTTGCAGTGCCGCCTGGTAAGGGACCTGGTCGATGACAAACAATAGTTGGCCTTTTCGTACGGCCTGTCCTTCTTCTACGCATAATTGGGTGATGAATCCTGATACCTGGGGATAGATGCCGATATCCTGCCGTCCGCGTATGGTGGCGGAATAAAGGCTACTCAGGGTTTTGTCGGTTGTAGATACTTTCAGTACTTTGTACTCGTTGTTTACCGTCATGGCGGGTTGTTCCTTACATGAGCTGGCAACAAGGCAAAGAAGCCCTACCCCGATGCCACTCAGGCATCGGACAATTAAATTGTCTTCATTTCTTCGTAATTGTTTTATTTATATCCCGGCAGCGGATTGTTCCAAAATCAAAAACATCAATAGGGTGATATTCAAATGGAATAGTTTGTTACTCTTTGATATTTACTGCCTTAACTAATAACCGGTGCAAATGTCCGACTTTTTGCCCGATCGTGTGTGGTTGAAAATTGAATATTGTTGTTCCAAAATTGAACAGGGAAAGCTACTGTCAGACCATTATTTCTTATCTTTGCGGACTCACAAAAAGATACTCATGGAACAATCCGTTATGCAGCTCAGCATTGAAGATTTGCTGTCTTTTAATATGAATTTTAAGTCCTATCAGGATAAGTTGATTATTGTGGAACTGGAGGGGCGTAACCATCGGAATCCAGGATTTAAAGATGGTGTTTCTATTCGTTTGGATGCGTTCTCTATTTTTTTGGTTCGGCAGGGGAAGGTCGAAATCACGATCGATGATTATACTTATTATTTGTCCGATAATCTGTTGTTGGATATTATGGACATGCACTCGGTAAAAGATATCCGTATTTCGCCAGATTTTAAAGGATATCATCTGATCATCGATCGTAATGTATTTGCCGAGATTATGCTGAACAGCCGGCGTATGCCTGCCGCTTATATTGCTTCTCTGCATAGCCGTCCGATCCAACATTTGAATGAAGATGATGCTATTCTACTGGAGAATTGCCTGCATCGTATTGTACGGAATATCGACCGTACGGATCATGCCTGGCAACGTGATATCATTCTGAATGAACTTCGCGGTTTTTTACTGGAAATGAATAATATTGTCTATCAGGCAAACCGTCACAAAGTAACCCCTAATCCTCCTGCTAAGGATGTGTTACTTTTCCTGTTTATCCAATTATTAAACAAACATTGCCGGATGGAGCATACTGTTTCTTTCTATGCCGGCGAACTGTGCATTACTCCCGAGTATTTGTCCCGTATAATGAAAAATTTTAGCGGAAAGACCGTTAATCAGTGGATTAGCGAGGCGCTGATGCGCGAGGCTGAGATTCTTTTGCGCAATCCTGACCTCTCCATTCAGCAAGTAGCCGACTTGCTGAACTTCTCCGACCAGTCGTCCTTCGGTAAATTCTTTAAAAAACACAGAGGTATTTCGCCGACTATTTTTAAACAGCAGTACCAGTAGCTACTGGCACTAGCCGATTTTATTACCATACATTGCCCGATGTATGGTTTTTCAACATAGCCGAGACCATTTGTTTGTAAATTTCAGCACCGGCCGCTATATTCTTAGAAGCATCGGGAGTGCCCATACCATAAATTACCAATGGAGTTTGCCAGGTCATTCCGGCATATATGGCACAGCACTGGTAAGGGCGCAAAAGCTCATCCATTGTGAAACAGTTTCTACCGCCACTCCGGTAAGCTGCATATTCGGAGCCGGTCGTCGTAACAACCTGCAAAGGTTTTCCCGCTACGGCAGGCGTTTTTGCCAAAGAGGTAAAAACCTCATCCAACCATTTCTTTAACGAGGATGGAGCCGACATCCAGTGGAAAGGAAACTGGAAAATAACCATCGAAGCATCCGAAATAATAGTACTCCACACATTTACATCGAAAGACTGATCCTGGTATTCATACAAATCGTAAACCATCACACCGTCCATATCCCCTACCGCATCGGCCAAAGCCTTGTTTGCCCGCGATTCTTTCAGATCGGGATGAGCCAAAAGAATTACTACTTTTTTCAAATCGTCATTCATAATATTGTAGTTTAAATATAAAGCTGTATCCTGCACGCCATCTATTAATAAGAACAAAATTCAGTTAATCCGGGTTCAGTATATCATAAAAATAAATTATTTGACACCATTCTGTAACCTTAACCGCAACAAAATATCTTTATAAGCAATTGGAAATGCTATAACTTACAGAAAAAATCATTTACTTTGCAGGTCGATAATAATTAATTATAGTTATGGCACAAGAAGATGTTTTCAAAAAACTAGTTTCACACTGCAAAGAATACGGATTCGTATTCCCTTCTTCAGAAATATATGATGGTTTAGGAGCAGTGTATGATTACGGACAGTATGGCGTAGAGCTGAAAAACAATATAAAGAAATACTGGTGGGATAGCATGACGTTGCTTCATGAAAATGTAGTAGGTCTCGACTCCGCAATCTTTATGCACCCGACCATCTGGAAAGCATCCGGCCATGTGGACGCGTTCAACGATCCTTTGATTGATAATAAAGACTCAAAAAAAACGTTATCGTGCCGACGTATTGATCGAAGACTATCTGGCTAAGATCGATGAAAAGATACAGAAAGAAGTAGATAAAGCGGCGAAGAAATTCGGTGATACGTTCGACGAAGCACAATTCCGTGCTACCAACGGTCGTGTATTGGAACATCGGGCTAAACGCGACGAGATACATACCCGCTTTGCCAAAGCACTGAACGATTCGAATTTCGAAGACCTCCGCCAGATCATAATCGACTGCGAGATAGCATGCCCGATTTCAGGAACACGCAACTGGACGGAAGTACGCCAGTTCAACCTGATGTTCTCTACTGAAATGGGTTCTACCGCCGATGGCGCTTCCAAAGTATATCTGCGTCCGGAAACGGCACAGGGTATTTTCGTAAACTTCCTGAATGTACAGAAGATAGGTCGTATGAAGATTCCGTTCGGTATCGCTCAGATCGGTAAGGCTTTCCGTAACGAGATTGTTGCCCGTCAGTTCATCTTCCGCATGCGCGAGTTCGAACAGATGGAAATGCAGTTCTTCGTTCGTCCGGGTGAAGAAATGGAATGGTTCAAGATGTGGAAAAAGACCCGTTTGAATTGGCACAAGGCAATGGGATTGGGCGACCAGAAATATCGCTACCACGATCATGAAAAGCTGGCCCACTATGCGAATGCCGCTACCGATATCGAATATGAAATGCCGTTCGGCTTTAAGGAAGTGGAAGGTATCCACAGCCGTACCGACTTCGACCTGAGCCAGCACGAGAAGTTCTCGGGCAAGAAAATGCAATATTTCGACCCGGAATTAAATAAGAGCTATACTCCGTACGTTATTGAAACATTTATCGGCGTAGACCGCGTGTTCCTGAGCGTTATGGCTGGCTCATACTGTGAAGAAACACTCGAAAACGGCGAAACCCGCGTTGTCTTGAAATTGCCGGCAGCCCTGGCTCCTATCAAACTGGCCGTCCTGCCTTTGGTAAAGAAAGACGGGCTTCCTGAAAAAGCGGAAGAAATCGTCAACATGCTGAAGTTCGACTTCCGTTGCCAATATGATGAAAAAGATTCTATCGGTAAACGCTACCGCCGCCAGGATGCCATCGGAACCCCGTACTGTATTACAGTTGACCATGACACTTTGAAGGATAATTGCGTAACGATCCGTTTCCGCGACACGATGGAACAGGAACGCGTCAGCATCGACAAGTTGCACGACATTATCTCCGAAAAGGTAAGTTTGAAGACATTATTAAAAAAGATAACTGAATAATTAGATGAAGAAGTATCTGCAGTTCGCGTTGATGATTTTTTTGTTTGTCCGTTGTTTTTACCTCTTGTAAAGACGATGACAATGATGATGGAATTGATGAGGCATGGAAAGCGGAAAACGAGGCTGCTTTTCAGGCAAAAGCTAATGATCCCGACTTTACCCAGATAAGTGTGCCTGGAGCCGGCGAATATTATATTTATGCCAAAAAGCTAAAGGAAGGTAACGGTTTACCTATATATTATAACAGCCGCGTTGCAGTTTACTACAAAGGCTGGTATATTAACAGCAAAGAGGGTGAGTATTTCGACAAGCGCGAGTTTGAAGATGGAGCTCCGGCTAAATTTGCAGTAAGCAACAGTTCTGCCAATTATAACCAATACTCGAACCCTAATGGCTTTTCCGCTCCCGTATTAGGTTGGACTATTGCTTTGCAAAATATGGTAGTAGGCGACAGATGGGAAGTATGGATACCTCAGCAACTGGCTTATGGTGTAGGCGGTTGGAAAGAGATACCGGGAAACTCTACCCTTATCTTTGAAATCGAAGTCGTAGAACGTGTTGCAGAAGTTGGTACTACTTCAGATAGCCAGACAACTCTTTGATCTATAAAACAAACAGTGAGGGAACATTGATTATGCTTATCTGCGTAACCGGTGTTCCCTTTTTTGAGTCCACTCGGGGTAGAAGTTGGCTTACAGCTTTACCCTATAAACAATTAAAGCCTGTCTCACGACAAGCCCTAACCAAACTTTGTTAACCTTAAATCTAATACTATTATGGAAAAACTACAATGCAAAGATACACCTGCAAAAGGCATTTGTCAAGTCTTTTCCGACTAATAAATGTTAAGCGAAACACTTATTCCTGTCAAATATTGTTAGGGAACACAAAACTATATAGAAAGACGCTCTTTCAGCAGTTTGTAGCCGGCTGCACTTGCCCGCAGGGAAGCACCATTTTTCAGGCGAACCTGCCAGGTTTCCTTCCCGAATAATTCGATACGCATAATATATGCACAGTTCACAATACAGGAACGATGGATGCGGATAAAAGTTGTCACCGGCAGATGTGATTCGAAATATTTCATTGTCTGTTCCTTCACATACTGCCCGTTTGTGGTAAAAAGGGTGACATAATCGCCGCTGGCCTGAATATAAAGCAATTCATCCAGAGGGATCAGATGGATACGGCTGCCGTCTTTTACAGATACACGATCTAATAGAGGTTCGTCTTCCGGTGACGATATTGTTTCTACGGAAGGATTTTCTTCTTCCTCATGTTCCTGTTCTTCTAGCTGTGCCGCTTTCCACCGGATATAATACCACTGAGCCAGCATGACCCATCCCATCAGCCCGAATAAGATACGGAAAGGAATCGTGGAAGCAAACCAATCCATCCGGTCGGGCGAGACTGATACGTCTGCCAAATATCCTCCGGCAACAGAAATTGCCAGGACACCTGCTGCTAACCCAATCTGGGCCTGCGGCAAACGCAATATGCCCGTCACATGCCAGAAGAAAAAGCCGGATACGCAAAACAGACCGACAGAGACCAGGCTATCGAGCCAAGCGACCAACCATCCCGTATGTCCATAATAATATAGCAACAACGCACTTACACAGCAACCGCCTACAGCTAAGGCAAGAGCCGCTATTCTGCATACGACAGAATTGATAAACGGATGTGTCTGCATAATCAACTCTTGAATTCAACCCCACCAAACACAATATTTCCACGAACCACCAAGATATGCTCGCGGTCCATCTCGATCGAGGCATTAAAGCGTTTGTCATCGCAACCTCCCATCACAGGCGACGCATGGCAAGTAAGCTGCCAGTTGGCAGGGATATATATTTCCACTCCGGCAAATTTACAATCTATATCGATATATGTCTTCGGTGTTTCCAGCCTGGTTTTCCGTAAATCCAGTACTGTCCCGCCAAACACTGATCGGATACGTGCTCCCCTGAATACCGGATCCAGAATAATTTGTTCTACATAACCAAATGTATTATCCGACTCCACATAACCGTCTGTATTTACAAAATCAGTTTTCGTTTTGCCGGCAACAGTATGTCCTGTATGATAATTCTCCCCATTATCCCGAAACTGCTGTTTCCTTTTCCGCGGTTCGAAGATCATCATCAAACCGACAATAACAAATGCCGCCGGCCAGTACACCTCCAACCAGTCACTATCCAACCATCCCAATTCCGGCATCAGAAAAGCAACGCCAACCAGCATGGTAATCATTCCCCCAACATAATGCCGCCGGGAAATATTACCCAAACCGACATATATGATAAGCATTTGCCAGGAAACTATAATATGGAAAACATCGGAGGTAATCACCCCCATATTGTTCATTATCCACACAACGCCCACTACGATAAATGGGATCGCCCAAAATAAGTTTCTTCTACCATTCATAATAAATACAGTTTAATTGTTTTCCGGCAAAAGTATGCCTCTCCGGTTATCCCGACAATAGAAATACGTCCTATCAAGGTCAAATATCGGTGAATTGCCGATAAATATCGACAATTAAGGGGGTATATTTCGCATATACCCCCTTAATTCTTCTATTGATAAGTCTGTTTACTTATTTATTTCACGCTTACCTTACGGATGGAAATGTCGTTTCCTGTTCCGAGTTTTACGATATAGATTCCTGTCGAACTTACAGGTATCTGTATAGTAGAGGTAACAACGTCGTTATAAATCGGTTTTCCGTTGATACTTACCACCAGGGCATTGATCGGCATAACCGGTTCGATACAGATCATATGTTCCTGTCCGTATACGCGGGTGTTGGCAATGATATCTTCCAGGGCGGTTGCTGTGTTGACAGTTACGGCGCAGGTTGCTGTTTTGCTGCCATCTTCCGTAGTGACAGTGATCGTTGCTTTACCTGCGGCAATGGCTGTTACTTTACCGTCTTTATCCACTGTGGCAATTTTATCGTTGCTGCTTTTCCAGGTTACGTTTTTTGTTTGTAGCGTTGGATGGGGTAACGGTTGCTTTTAGGGTGTAAGTTCCCTTTATCGCCAAAGTCAGTTCGGATTTGTCGAGAGAGACGCTCTTTACATCGACTGTTGGGTCGGGATCATCAGTACCTGGGTCAGTTCCCGGATCGGCAGGCTTTTTAGTATAAGTGATAGCAATCGTAACATTGCTTTCCTCGTCTTTAATAGTATACTCGCTACCACTTGTATAAGAAGCCTCATTAATTTAGCGGAAACGGTATAACCGGATTTCGGGCTAAAGGTGGCTGTCAGTTTATCACCGGCTTTTACTGTCGTACCGGCAGTTACTTCTGTTCCGTTCAGTGTGATAACAACGCCGTTTCCGTTTGCCGGATCGTTCTCGGTTAATACGATGGTACGGACAGCAATCCCGTCTGCCAAAGCAGTTACTTTTACTGTTGCCTTTCCGGTTACAGGTGCATAATTCTTGTCGGCCGGGGTAAATAAAACCGGAATATCGGGATGTGTACCGTCTGTCAGTTTTGTATCCGGATTTACCCACGAGAATGTACCCTCCACATTGGCTGTACCAGAGATAACAGACTGGTTCAGTGTCTGGATCGTTGTTATATCCGTTCCTGTAATGCCACTGATAACAGCTTGTGCTTCGGTAATGCTTAAAATACCGACTGGTGTAATAGTCGCTTTATAGACATCATCAGCCGAACGGCTTGCCTTAACAGTATACTTACCAACAGCAGTCGGTTCGCTAACTGTTACACCGTCTTGTTCAAAAGAAACTACCCAACCGGAGACTTTAGAATCAACTGTTGGAGCGACTTTAGTACCGAAAGCTGTTCCGGTGTAAATGCTCGTGTAATCTTTCTTTGTCAGAGGAGCATCACCTTTTGCTTGGAATGTGGCATTTACTGTAGTTTCAGTAGATGGCAGAGTGATAGAAGCAACTCCGTTTGCATCCACATTAACATTGCTACTCCAAGTCGGACGGGTAGAATATGTGGCATCACTTGGCACAGCCTTTAATGTCAGCTTTTGTCCGGCATATAAAGTATTACCTTCTGTAACCTGAACATCACCATTCCATACGGATACGGAACCACCGGTAGCAGACAAGTTCAGAGAAACGGAAGCATCATTAGCTCGTGTTTTTATCCAATCGCCTGTGCCCAATGTTACTTTTGTAAGACTACCTTCCAGAGTTGTCGTTGCCGGAATAACAAACTCCGGTTCGCGATAGTTAGAGTTAGCAGGAAGCTTATAGTAAGCGGTACGGAAGTTACCAACAGCAGCAGATTTCCAATGATACTCGTTCTCATTCTCATTTGCTGTAACGATCTGACTTGCTGTCGGAATAGCAGCAGCAGGAAGCGGTGCTTTTTCAATTGTCAAAGTACCGATCTCTTTTGTAGACATAGAGGCATAAGATGAATTAGCATCAAGAGAAGCAAATACTGTATAAGTACCGGCATTCGTAGGACTTTGAACTTCGGTTTCACCTTGCTTGTAAGTAACAGTAATACCACTGATACCAGCCGGAACAGTTCTGACAACAAATGCTTGTGCTTCTCCATTATAAGTATATGTCTGGTCTTTATCCGTAAATACTACATCCGGCAATTTCTGAGTAACAGCATTTACCGTAGTTGCGCCTTTTACGATAAAGGATTCGCCTTTTGCTATTTCTTTGCCATTTACAACTACGGCTAAGAGTTTGTAGTCATTGGCAGCTTTGGCTTCGCTAATTGTTATTGAAGTACCATAGGTTACTTGATCCAAATCACTTGTCTGACTTAACGTAATAGTAGCATGTTCAGCAACAGTTTCCACCTTAAACTTCTTTGCAACAAACGTTGCAGAAACAGTAACAGCTGCTTTAGCTACAGTAAATTTACCACTGCTAAATGTTGCACCATTTGTTGTTACATCGCCACTTAGTTCATATCCCGGATCCGGAACTGTCACAACGCTAACAACAGTACCTTCAGTAAGAGTAGACCCAAATGCGATCTCATTTCCTTTGGCATCGAACAATTGTATCTTACCATTCGTCATAGTACCTGCAGAGATACGATAAGTAGAAGAAACAACCGCATTAAATGTAGCCTGAATATTCAAATCACCATCTACTGTTACAGTGTTGTTGATTACTTGTTTGTCGTTGCAAGTCAGTGCTTTCAATGAACCGACTTCTCCTGTCGGAGCAGCAATAACATTTAATATGGTTCCGTAAGGAAGATCACCTGTGCTGACAGATGTTCCGTCCTGCCTAGTTACTTTTACATTTGTACCGATTGTAACCTTATGGCTCTTAGCAACGAATGTCGCTTTCAGAACATCATCCTTAGATACTGTATAAGAGCCATTGCCAGCTTCGCCGGTTATGCCAGTTCCCCATGCAGAGAAAGCATAATGATCGTCCGGTGTTGCCAGAACAGTAAGAGCCTTTTTATCTTCATACTTTCCGGCAGTGTTGCCATCTTTTACCTCTATCTTACCGTTATCACATTTGCCGATAGTTATGGTATAATATTGTTTGACATCTTTGATTTCCACCTTGATATTTTTTACTACCTCATATTTTGTCAGGTCGCTAGGAGTAAAGGTAACATCGTACGACTTAGTACCGACTGTTGCTTTTGTTGATGGATCCGCCCAGGCAAATACGCCATTAACAACAACGTCTTTGCTTTTTCCATTTTCTGTTACAGTAACTGCTGCCACACCACCCGTCAGAATAGAAGCAGACAACGGCTGTCCGGCCTCGATTGTAGAAGTGGTAGGTGCAGTAATAGTTGGTTTTACCGTCAGGGCAGCCGGAGTTTCCAAAGAGTAAGTACTTTCTGCTAACTTAATATACTTAACCATTCCGGTAACAGTAGATTGTTGGGCACTGGTTTCATCTGTATAAACAGTTGCATCCGAACATTTGATACAGATTCCGGCAGTAAGGGCCTTTTTATCTCCTGCATTTAGCTTAGTCAACATAGCATCAGCAGTAACTCCTGAAAGGTCGATAGTAGACTTTGACTGCGAGTAGGCAAGGGCATCTACTAAATTATCTGTATTTGTATAAACATACAGATATTTCTGCGTAATAGTTTCATCGCCACTTATTCCGGCATCTTTTGCTGAATAATTACCAGTCAGACGGCAATAGTTAAGACCATTGACAGTAGTAAACGTATTCTTTCCATTCATCACACTCGCATCTACCTCAGAGCCATTGGGCAGAGCTGCTGTTGTGGCAACTCCTGGTATTTGTGTAGTACTCTTAAAGTTTTCGCGTACCATAATGGCAGTGGAACCTTCCTGACTCAGTGAGAATGTATTATTTGAAACTACATAATTGGCAGCCGTAGCTGTTTTCGGATAGAAAATAATGCCGTTAGTACCATGTTCGCCGCTTGAAGTGGTAAAGGTATTACCCGTAATAGTTGCACTGTTACCAAATACGGCGATGCCTGTTTTATCACTATATTTAGAACTTGTCCAAGCATACTCCAATGCCAGATTACTAACCGTTGCACCTTCTACCTCAACAGATACGCAGCCTTTGACCACTGCTTTGCTCTGAGGATCAGCACTCTGAAGAGTGATTGCCTTATTAATGACAAGAGGTTCGTTCAATGTGTATGTGCCAGCTGCTAAATTAACAGTACTACCTTCGGCAATAGCAGAGATTGCGGTTTTTAATTGATCGGCATTAGTTACATTAAATTCCCCTTCAACTGCTAATGTTCCGTTGTTGGTAAGTGTTACACCATCTTCTATGCTTAGACCATTTTCCAAAGTCCATGTATGTCCATTTTCTACTGAAAACGAAGTTACAGTTCCACTCGTTTTTTTGTGCAAACTTTATCAGCTTGGTTTTTGCTCCGCTTACCTCAATGTCAGCCTGACTTAAACCCGGGCCCAAATGCATAACCGGAGTTCCGGTCGTGTTGATAAACTTCCAGGACAGTTTACCTTCAACTGCCGGTTTAGGATCGCCACTTGTGTCCGAATTGTCCCATCCCAGGATAGGACCTACACCTGCGTTTGCGTCAGAAATGTTATCAAACGTACAACCATCGAAGGAGAAAGAAGCGTTATTTATAGCTCCTCGGTTGATTGCTGCAAATTCAAAGTAGTCAATTAGTTTCCTAAACATACAGCCCGTCAGAGTTGCAGTTATATTATCCGCATAACCATTGGCCAACGTTCCATAGAAGGATCCTAAAGTTGAATTTTTAATAGTGACTGTCGACTTTTCGGTATAAGTATATCCTTGTCCGCCACCACAACCCAGACCTTCTGTCAGGGTGGCATTCTCAATATTGATTTCAACTTCTTTAGTTCCGCATACTGCCTCATCCCAAGTTCTTACTAAATCCTTAGCGGCAGGATGTCCCACTCCTCCGGCATACAAACAGTTTATTTTGGTTTTCGCTTCTGCCGCCTTGGAAATATTAATTGAAGCTTTATCGGTCTTTGCATATTGATTACCGCCTCCGGTAAGCTGATCGGAAATTATCCCGCCTTCAATTGTAATCGAGGCTGTTCCGGTAACGTTTCCGGGTTGTTCTGCACTAACTCCATATCCACCACCATAGATACGATAAATAGTTCCACTTGTCATTTTAATAGTAGAACCGGATACAGGCTTACCATAACTTCCGCCATACAGGCTATAAGTATTGGCAACAGTTTGGGATTCTCCAGTTCCGTCAACGGAAATTGTTATATTATTTGATTTTCTGCTGTAGCTGTAACCGTAACCGCATAACCATTTGCAAATATACAATTCTTACCACCTATTTCTTGTGTTGTCAATTTTGTTGACGGCTCCTGTGTTGGCGTATTATCTCCTTGCGCCCACCCGACGCTTGTCGCCATCCCTATCATGGCGACAAATAATAGAAGTATTCTATTCTTCATTATATTTGAGTAATAATATTAATAATAG
>JAJPZM010000076.1 GCA_021204335.1 Parabacteroides sp.
CTTTTAAGCCGGACAGATAAAAAGAGACAAGTCCCTCATATTCAGTAAATATGAGGGACTTGTTTTAATCTTAAAATCTAAAGTATTAAATTTTAAGCGGTCCGGACGGAACTCGTACCGCACCTAATATCTTTTTTATTGTCAATAACTTAGAAGAACCATGTTTTACTATGGTTACGACTTGGTTACGATTTCATAATGTCAATTCTTGCAGCTTATGACACCGTTGTGTCGCTGTTTGATTACAGGTGCAAAAGTAGTACACTCTTTTGAATTATGCAAGTTTTTGATTATAAATGTTTCATCTTTTTCTTTGCGGTGCAAGGTGCGAGCCTATATATATAAATAGGCTTGCACCTTGCACCGCACTAATTTTGAACCTATTAGATCGGGATAACGAAGTGCCTTCCCCACTCGAAAAAATACGGGACAAAAATAAATCATGGTGTAGTATACGTATAGTATCCTATTTAGATTTTCGCTTATGGACAATTTTGCAGCAAATATTAAACGGTATGTATATGACAGAAGTTATTGTAATGGAGAATGCCGCCTATCAAAAGATGATGGGGCAAATTGCTAAAATTGCAGAGTTCATTACCAAAAATGAACATAAGCTGCAAGACTGCGAAAGTGACAAGGATGTGTGGCTGGATAGTCAGGAAGTTGCGGATATGCTACATATCAGCACAAGGACATTGCAAAGGTTGAGAAGCGAGGGACTACTCGAATATTCCGTATTCAGGAGGAAATGCCTGTACAGACTTTCGGAAATAGAGAAGAAAGTTCGGGAGAAAGTGATTACGTGCGAACCGCATCTGGTGGATCAGTACAAGAAAAACCGATTGTTGGACGTGACGGGAATGGAAGATGATGAATAAGGAGGATATTTTGCAGGCTACGGATAGAGGGCTGGCGGTGTTCAAACATTACCTGCCGGTACAGTTCCGTATCGGGAAGAAGTTTTTCAATCCATTCTACAAGGACACAAAAGCCTCCTGCAATATTTATTATGACCGGACGCATTCCGTCTATAAAATGAAAGATTTCGGGAATGAGGATTATTCGGGCGATTGCTTTGAGTTGGTAGGCAGACTGCATGGACTTAATTGCAAGGAGCCGAAAGAGTTTGTTGAGATTATGGAAATGATAAACCGTGATTTATATTTGGGGCTATCTGTGCATGAGGCATATCATGTGAGCCATAGCAAAGTACCACAAAAGAATGAAGTGGTGTCGGAAGAACCAAAAGAAAAGATTACCCGACCTTACACTATCGTACAAAAGCCTTTCACGGCTGCGGAACTTGCCTTTTGAGGTAAATCCGGTATCGGGGAAAATATATTGAAATTGTACCGGGCAGTATCGTTGAAGAAGTTCAGCAGTGAAAATCAGGAAAGGAAACCTTTCTCTTACATGGCGAGTATTGATGAGCCGATGTTCGGGTACATGGGAAAGCAATATATCAAGATTTACCGTCCGTGTTCGCAAGTGCGATTTCTGTATGCCGGTGATTTTGGCGACAATTATTGCTTCGGACTGGAACAGTTACCGGCGAAAGGTGACTTGCTCTTTATTACCGGAGGGGAAAAAGATGTGATGAGTTTGGCGGCTCACGGTTTCCATGCGATCTGTTTCAACTCTGAAACGACATTAATCCCCACGGCTATCATACACCGGCTCACGTTCCGGTCCAAACACATCATTCTTCTTTATGACGTAGATAGTACCGGACTGAAAAGTTCGGCAAAACGTGAAGAGGAACTGAAAGAATACGGGGTTAAACGGTTGTTGTTGCCGCTTGCTGGTACAAAGACGGAGAAAGACGTAACGGATTATTTTTCGTTGGGGAACAGCCGTGAGGACTTGATAAAACTTTTTCTGGATTATCTGGAAACTTTATACAGTGAAACCATGTCGGCATTAAAATCCTGCGAAGTGGACTTCAACAACCCACCTCCCATTGCACAAATGATTGTGTCGGTAAATGATGTGCCTCTCGGAACTCAAGGCAACCTGCTTTGTGTAACCGATGGAGAAGGTACGGGAAAAAAGTAATTATGTGGCGGCGTTGATTGCCGGTGCTATCCGTCCACCAGGAACGGACGTGGATGCACTGGGCGTTACGCTCCACGAAAACAGCAAAAATAAAGCGGTACTGCTCTATGATACGGAACAGAGCGAAGTTCAGCTATATAAGAATATCAGTAACCTGCTGCGGCGTTGCGGACGTGAAGCGATGCCGGAATGGTTCAAAGCGTATTGCCTTACGGGAATGAGCCGGAAAGAACGTTTGCTTTCCATTATCCAGAGTTTGGATAAGTATCATTACCAATATGGTGGCGTGCATCTGGTGGTGATAGACGGCATTGCAGATTTGATAAAGTGCGCCAATGATGAAGCGGAAAGTATAGCCGTCGTTGAAGAACTGTACCGCTTAGCGGGTATCTATAAGACCTGCATCGTTACGGTATTGCATTTTATTCCCAACGGGCTGAAGTTAAGGGGACATTTAGGAAGTGAGTTGCAGAGGAAGGCTGCGGCGATCCTTTCCATAGAAAAAGACAGCGATCCGGCTGTGTCGGTAGTGAAGGCTCTGAAGGTAAGGGATGGCAGTCCGCTGGATGTACCTATCATGCAGTTTTCGTGGGATAAGGATAAAGCGATGCACGTTTATCTGGGCGAAAAGCCGAAAGAGGAAAAGGACAAGCGAAAAGAGGATGAGCTTGTAGCGGTGGCAAAGGAGGTATTCAGCCGGAGGCGTTTTGTCACATATGTGGAGCTTGCGGAAGAAATTCAGTCGATACTGGAGGTGAAGGAGCGCACGGCGAAGAGCTACATCAAGTTCATGCGTGAAAAAGAAATCATTTTGAAATCGTCCGATAACCAGAGCTATTATGTTATCGGGAATTATTAAGGAGGAAAGCATATGTTAGTGGATAAAGCGGAATTTGAGGCATGGATGGAGCGTATCATGGGTGAACTGTACCGTATCTCCCGGAAGCAGGACAAAGCGGAAGCAAGAGAGAAACATTTGAACTATCTAAATGGTGAACGCCTGTATGATAATCAGGAAGTATGCCAACTGTTGCGCATCAATAAGCGCACGCTTCAGCGATACCGGAACAATGGCGTATTGAAATTTTATACGATTTACCATAAAACATATTACAAGGAGTCGGATTTACATGAGTTTATCCGCAATAACTTTGATGAGAACGAGGTTAAGCGGCAGGCTCGTGAGGATCGGTTGTCCGAAACCTTTCCGATACCCAAAGAGGGAACAGAATCGGAAGAAACACCTTTATAAGTGGATAATACCGCCGTGAGGCAGGCAATTCTTATTTGTATTGTCATATAGTGCGACTTCATACGGTCGTGAGATAGGATGAAGTTTTATTTTGCTTGAATGAGTGATACCTTGCGGACGGCGGTCTAAAAAGGTATCACTTTCTTTTTTTCTAAAAATTCCAGTTTTGTGGCGTAAAAACTGGAATATGTTAGGGCTGCTAATATCTTATAACAAGACGTGCTGTATGAACTAAAATGTTAAGTATTTGCCTTTTTTGATTTTCAGCACATTAATCATATTGTATTCTCGAAATTATTAGTAACTTTGTTATTGGCTTAAGTTTTACTGCCGTAAAGTTTACGGTGGTAATTTTTACGAGAGTAAAATCAAATATAAAAAGACAGGATATGAAGTTCTACAATAGAGAAAAAGAATTAGCATCATTGGAAAAGGTTCGCCGGGTATCTTTTTCCGTACATTCACAAATGACTGTACTTACCGGTCGGCGACGTATCGGCAAGACCAGTCTTATATTCAAAAGTTGCGAGGATACTCCTACGGTGTACCTGTTTGTCAGCCGAAGCAATGAAACAGATCTCTGTTTACGATTTACTTCTGAAATCCGGCAGGCACTTAATATCTATGTACCGGAACTTACCAATTTTGCAGAAATGTTCCGCTTCTTAATGGATTTGGGAACACGTATGGAATACAATCTGATTATAGATGAGTTTCAGGAGTTCTATTATATAAATCAAGAGATTTACAGTCTGATGCAGGATACATGGGATCGGTTGAGAAAGCAGAGCCACGTCAATCTTATTGTCAGCGGTTCGGTTTATACGCTTATGAATAAGATATTCAGGGATTCCAAAGAGCCGTTGTATGGTCGTGCCGACAGTATAATGAAATTGGCTTCTTTTACTACTTCCGTATTAAAAGAAATCATGTCGGATCATAAAGCGGACTATACCAAAGATGACTTATTAGCACTCTATACTTTTACTGGCGGTGTCCCAAAGTATATCGAACAGTTTATGGACAATGGATGTACGGACATGGAAAGCATGGTTGATTTTATGCTGCAACCTGATTCATCCTTTCTGACAGAAGGACAGGCATTGCTGGTGCAGGAGTTCGGGAAAAAGTATGGCAATTACTTTTCTATCCTATCGGCTATCTCCAATGGCAGAAATACTTTGCCGGAAATGGAAACAGTCATGGGAGGAATCAGTCTGGGCGGGCAATTAAAACGATTGGAAGAAGACCATGATCTGGTAAAGAAGAAACGACCTATACTCTCAAAAGAGAGTTCTCAAACAGTTCGTTACGAAGTATCAGATCTGTTTCTACGTTTCTGGTTCCGGTATTTTATCAAGTATCAAAATTATATAGAGATACAGAATTTTGAACGCTTGGCTGATATTGTTAAAAAAGATTATCCAACGTTCTCCGGCTTGGCTTTGGAAATGTATTTCCGCCAACAGATGATGGAAAGTAAGGAATTTGCCGATATAGGTTCTTGGTGGCAAGGTAAGAACAATAAAGATCAGGATGAAATAGATATTGTCGGACTGTATGTAGAAGAGAAAAAGGCTTTGGTAGCAGAGGTGAAAAGGCAATCTAAAAACTTCAAGCCGGATTTGTTCGCACTAAAAGTGGAGGAATTGCGGAAGAAAGTTCTTTTTAAGTATAAGATAGAAAGT
>JAJPZM010000049.1:0-13403 GCA_021204335.1 Parabacteroides sp.
ACTTCAAATCCAGAATTTATAATAGGACATTATGCGGATAATCATTTATTTATATACCCCCCCCTTTTTTTGTCGTGTTGTCGTGTTTTCTTTGGTAAAGCTGTCGGAGAATCAAAGTTTGTTGTTCTAAATAGAGGTTTTGTACAGGCTAAGCTATTCAATTGATAAGAAAGGATATGCGGAAGAAAAGAAACAAAGAAAATAATTGTGGATAGAAAACTATTGCGTACTTTTGCTGAAGTATTGACGATCGTATGCAGAGGCACCGAATGGATGTGTGCCCGTTTTTATATAGAACTTGAATAAATTACTTAGTATTAATATTAAATTATTTGATTATGAACAAAAAGTTTTTTACTCTTCTTGCTGCGTCCTGTGCAGCAATGGCAGTAAATGCGCAGACCATCTACTATGGTACAGATGGAAAGGTGACTGCTCAAGTTACTTTAAATGATGCAGCATCGACGGTGATTGCTAATGCAGGTGCTGAAGATGCGCGTTACCCTTACTCTCCTTTTGGTAGCAATGAAGTTCCTTCGGTTGCAATTACAAAATTGGAAAATGTAGGTAAAGGTGCTGAAGCTAAATACTTTCAGTTAATGACTGGTGTAAATGGTACTAATTACTTATTAGCTATGCAGTGGAATGCTCCGCTCGGCAAATATCAATTAGTATTGATTAATCCGGAGAAGACATCAAGCTCTTATTTTATTGAAGAAACATTGTGGCAGGTAACTGCTTCTGAAGTTGGAGCCTCTAAAGATTTACGTTATGTCTTTGTAAATAAAGGAGCTCAATTACCTTTACAGGCCGCTACTAGCGATCCGCAATTGGATTATACAACAGTTGAAGGTGCTGTTATTACTTGGAGTTGGTCTGATGTGGCTGATACAAAGACTGCAACTTCGTTGGAAGGTAAGCTGATTGCTGCTTTAGACAAACAGTATTCTGTTGTTTTAAATTATGATGAAACAGATGATGACGGTAGTATCATTGCTGTAAAGGTTGATCGTGCTAAAGTTGGTACGACAGGAACTGATAAGGATGCATGGGATGCTGTTCTTGAATTCTCTGCTTACGAAGCAAACCCTATCGCATTGAACGCAGATCAAATCAATGCAATGATGACTGGTACAGGCATCAAGGCTCCGGTTCAGTTCAATATGAATCCGACGGTTACTCCTTCAAGCGTTGTTAATCCATTGACAGCTGGCAAGTTTAAAGCATTTGATACAAAAATTGCAAAAGATGACGACCAGAAGGATGCTAATGGTAAGAAAATTGACGATTTCATTACAATGAATGCTCAAGATAAAACTGACGGTTATGTTGTTTTAGCAAAGGGCAATAACCTGAAGAACATGCTTCGTGTTGATACATTGTATCATAACACTGATCCGGATGCCATTTATGAACTAAAATTGACAACTGACGAATTTACTGCTCCTCGCGAAGCTTATGTGCTTGGTAAGAAGCTGAATGATGCAGGTGCCGCTCTTTATAAGAGTTCTGATTATTTAGCAACAGCTGTAACTATTATGGCTAAAGAACAGGCTAAATTCCGTTTCCGTTATTATCCGTCAGATAATAGTGTATTAGTTTAGACTAAGGCTTATTTGTACTTGGATAAGGCTGCTGAACAAAGCTGGTGGAAGACTGCATTGCCTGTTGGTGTAACAAACACGTTGTTCGGTGCAACTAATATTGGTGGATCGGCAGATTTAGCTACTGCTATGGCCCCATTTACAACGGTTGGGGCAAATACAACTATTTCTACAGATACTTATTATCCAGATCCTACTGTTGCAAATAAAACAGCTTTAACTGCTGCTGCAATTAAAACATACGCTGCAACAGGTACCGCATCAGTAGAAAATGCCGCACAAGCAGCATTCTTAACTAGCACTACAGCTACAGCTGACTGGTATTATTCAGGTATTGAAGAACATAACGCAAGTGCGGCTTGGTTAAGCAACATGATCAAACTGACCACATTAACATCATCTTCTACTTATAACCATTCAGAAGTATCTGTTGGTTACGATGCTAATGATGCTGCTCTGGGTGTTAAAGGTTATAAAGGTATCAACACAAAGATCACTATCGGTCAGGATGCTGCTTTGAATGATGCTGCTTATATCGATGGTGGTGTTTATTATATCCAGAATGCCAATAGAGTTTCTACAGACTTGCTGAAATCAGGCGATTGGAGATATTAGGATTTGGCTGGTACACCAAATACTTGGATTTACTATGACAGTGCAACTGATACTTGGAAAAAATATGTTGATACTCAAGCATCCAACGTTGTTTATTCTCCTGTTCAGTTGAAGAAAGTTCCGGCAGCTCAGTGGGTTGTTAATGGAGAAGCTGGTTTCTATACAATTACTAACCGTGAATCCGGTCTTGTTGATAAAAACAATACTTATTTGTGGAAAGTAAAAGATGCTGAAGGTAACGTTGTTGCTGACACTTATGCATGTTTAGGTAAGTTCGCTAATGGCGAATTATTGAATGATACTATTAAGTTGGTAGCTGTTGATCCTGAATTCAAACTGACAGATGGTTACCTGAATATCTCGAATGAAAATGCTCTGAAAGAATTTAATGTATTCAACTTCAAATTTACAACGATCGCCGGCAAAGAAATGTTTATTGGTGATGATAGTAAAGTATTGAAAGCTCTAGCTGAAGAAAATGCATTGAACTTCAAAGTTGAAAAAACACGCCTTTGGGATCGTGATATATATGATAACTACAAACAAGTTGTTTATCCGGAAGATTTCTTAACTTATGGAACAGACAGTTTGATGCGTTCACTGTATCGTGTATATCTGGACGAAGTAAGCAGTAATGCAACTGAAAATACTGGTGTTCACGAACGTACTTATGTTGTTCTGGATGGTGGTGCTTATAAATTAGCTACATATAGAGTTATTGTTGATGAATTGGGTAATGCATCGTTGGATTATACAGATCAGGCATATTATGATGCTAATATAGATGCTTTTAATGGAAGAATAGGTGGTGGCGTTTGTACGTTCTATATCAAGAATATTTCAGATACGGCAAATGACTTTGTATTGGTTGATTATTATAATAAATATCGTGCTTTTGTTAACCAGTCAACTGGTGTTCTTGAACCGGCTGGTTTGAAATCGCAGGGCGCTTCTAACGTATATGATAACAGTGTTTTGTCATTCGTTTAGACTCAATTGTATAACTATCGTGATATCCGTAGCGAAAGTAATGCCGGTCGCGACAGTGTAGTATTCTACAAACAGTCTAATCCAAATATCTGTCTGTATGAAACATCTGCTGCTGGTGCAAATATCGGTCTGCTGGGTCGTATCAATGACGCCGAAGGCGCTGGTAAGAACTATTCCATCTTTGTTGATACTGCCAACGTTGCCGATATTGCTAAACCGATGTTCCTGTTAGGTCTGCGTTATACCGATTATGACGAACATGGTTCAAGCGTTGACGAACACAATAAGTTCCACTATACAGTTGCTGATTATCTGGCAGTTCTGACTGACTCAGCTAAGATGAATAAGAAAGCTTATACTGATTATGACGGTTATGTTCGTTTAGGTTTTGTAAATGCAAAACACGAAGGTCAAACAGTGACTATCACAAATGATAAAAATACAATCGATCTGTCTAAAGGTTTGACTCCTGTAAGCTTCGCATTCTGTTATGTTGACACCAATCGTGATGCATTCTATATTGAAACAGCCGATCCTGATGGCAATACTTGTTGGGTTAAGACTTTGAATGAAGTACCGGTAGTTGTTTATAGCATTAGCCAGGCTGAAACATTCAATGTAAAAGCTGCTGAATCAGCTCCGACCGCTAACGACAATGTAACTGTATCTAACGTTACAGTAGAAACAACAACAGGCGCAGTAGTTGTTAAGAATGCTGCTGGAAAGAAAGTAACAGTAA
Organism: Parabacteroides sp.; assembly: GCA_021204335.1. GTDB lineage: Bacteria > Bacteroidota > Bacteroidia > Bacteroidales > Tannerellaceae > Parabacteroides. The sequence goes on from JAJPZM010000049.1 coordinate 3,949, forward strand.
GTTCTCTGTTAGGTCAGGTATTGGCAGAAACAGTGGCTTCTTCTGATAATGTAACAATTCCGGTTGCGTCGAATATCGTAATTGTAGCTATTGAAGGTTCAGAAGCTGTTAAAGCAATTGTAAAATAAGTTCCTGTAAAGGAATATAATATTCAAACAAAGCTACGGCTTCCCTTCGTAGGAAGCCACTAGCCTTGTCTGATAGAACTTTAAGAATTTACTTAGTATTAAATTAAATTACTTGATTATATTATGAATAAAAAGTTTTTTACTCTGCTGGTTGCCTCAGGATTGATGGCGACAGCGGTAAATGCACAGACTACATATTGTAGCACAGCAGGCGTACCTGCTGGTGGTTCTCGTGTAGATGCTCGTTTCCCTTATACTCCGTTTGGTAGTACGATGCTTTTGACAACTCCGATTTCTAAGTTGGAAAATATCAATAAGGGTGCTGAAGCTGTGTACTATTAATTCGAACTCAATACAAGTTCTAAACATACATTGCTGGCAATGCAATGGGATGAAAGTCTTCAGAAGTATCAATTGGTTGCTGTGGATCCGACATCTGCTTTAGGTAACTATTTTATTGATGAAACATTGTGGGAAGTACATGCCTCATACGTAGGAACAGGTAATTCAAAAACTCTGCAATATATCTTTATCAATAAGGGGGCTAAATTGCCTTTGCAATTGAAATCGGAAGAAACAACTGGAAAGACTTATGTTGAAGGTTCGGTTACAACTTGGACATGGTCTGAGGTTGCTGATAATGGAACTAGTGCTTTGACTGGTACTTTGAAGGCTTCAATTGATGAAAATAAATCAATTTATTTACTTCAAGGAACTAATGGTGCAATCACAATTGGGGTAGACAAATCAAATGGTTCATTCACCGGTGCATTAACCGCCACAGCCTATAAAGCAAATTCAATTGCTTTGACAGCCGACCAGGTTAACGCCATGATGACAGGTACAACGTCTCAGGCTCCTGTTCAGTTCAATATGGATCCGGAAGTTGCTCCTTCTGGAGAAGTTGTGAATGCTTTGACTTCTGGTAAGTATAAAGCTTATCAGGAAGATATGACGGATTCTAAGAATATGTATGCGAAAGATGCCAATAATAAGAATTATTACAACTATGATAATTCTTCATTGGAGGAATTATTTGGGAATACTGCAAGCAGTGAATTGACTGCAACTACAGGATACATGGTCTTAGCTCACAACAATTCATTCAATAACTTGTTGCGTGTAGATACTGCCTATCATAATGAAGCAGAGCAAGCTAAATATGAATTGAAGTTGACAACAGATCCTGTTGCTATTCCTAGAGAAGCAAATTATATTGCTGCACAAACAAATACTACTGTCAATGAAGATTTAGGAAAAGCATTGTATGAACAAGCTATGTTCCGTGTTCAGTATCAACCGTCTGAAAATTCTGTATTGATTCAGGCTAAGAAGTATGTATATGTCTCTAAGAATTTAGACAAAGGTAGTTGGTGGAAGGCTTTGGTTGCTGCAAATAGTTCAAATGTTTTTGCCATAGGAACTGCTTATGCAGTTACTTTTACTCCAATAACAATTGGTGCAAATGGCGAATCAGGTATTGCTTCTCAATTTAGTGGAACAAAAGATAATTTAGCTGTTTCTACTGCAACAGGAGCAAACCCTGCTGCATGGACAAATAATATGATCAAATTAACCACTCTTACAACAGATCCTGCTCACCGTGAATTAACCGTAGATTATGACGCTCGTGATACAGAATATGCAGGTATCCGTACATTGATTACGATTGGTGAAAAAGCTATCATGCCGGAATATGCTGATATCGCTTCTGGTTTATATTATATCCAGAATGGTAATACTGTTTCTAATAAGTTGTACACTGCTGGTCAGTGGAGATATGCTGATTTAGCAGCTACGAACTATACTGAAACTCATTACGATTCAGATAAAGAAGTTTGGAAGGTTTGGAATACAAATGCTTGGGCTGCTCTTCCTGAAAATGCAGATAAGAATTTGAAGGATGCTGAAACTCCTAATATTGTTTACTCTAACGATATGTTGAAAGATATTCCTTCTGCACAGTGGATGTTTAAGGGTGAAGCTGGTTTCTATACGGTAACTAACCGTGAGTCTGGCGTTGAGCTGAAGAGCCATGTTTACATGTGGAAGGTTGCAAATACGAAAGATACTTATGCTTGTATTGGCTCTTTCGTTGATGGTGTTCAGTATAATGATACAATTACTTTGGTTAAAGCTGCTAAGGCTCCTAAAACAACCGGTTACCTGTATCTGACTCCGGAAGAAGCGAAAGCTGATACTTGTGTATTCAACTTCGGTTTCAATGCCCTGGGTGGTGACAAGATGGTTTTAGTTACAGGTAGCAACAATGTTCTGAATGCTGCAATTGCAGAAGAAGGTCTTGAATTCAAACTTGAAAGAGTAAGATTGCATGAAAAGGATGAATATACCGGTGCTGATAAATATACATCTGATATGTTGTATGGTGGCTTGGTTGGCGACTCTCTGGCTCGTGCTTTGTATCGTATCTATACAGAAGATGTAAGCAGCAATGCTTCTGAATCAACAAGCAAACGTATCCGTACTTATCTGACTCTGGAAGGTGGCCAATATAAGTTGGCAAAGGTTGCTGTTACTGTTGATGACGATTTCTATGCAGACTTTGATGGTGATGCAGAAATCAACAAAGGCAAATCTGATGCAAGAAAGACTTTCTATGTAAAGACTATTACTACAAATCCTAATGAATTTGTTTTGGTTGATCCGGAAACAACAAATACGGCTGATGGTAACTATAAGGGTGTACGTGCATTCGTTAACCAGATTAATGCTGAATTACAGCCTGCTGGTCTGATGTTGACAGCTGCCTCTTTGGTTTACGACAACAGTGTATTGACATTCGACAAAGTAACTAAATTCAACTACCGCGATATCCGTAAGGCTGGTGCCGATCGTGATTCTGTAATCTTCTACAAGGCATCAAACGATAAGATTATGTTATTTGAAGGTAGCGCAGAAGGTGCAAACATTGGTTTGCTGGATCGTGTAAACGATGCTCAGATTCAGAAGAACTATGCAATGTTCATCGATACTGCCAATGTTCATAATAAAATTATGCCTCGCTTCCTGATCGGTTTGCGCTCAAAAGACAAACATGAAACAGGTTCTAATATCCCGGGTCATAATCGCTTTATCAACACAACAGCTGATTATCTAATGGTATTGACTGACTCTGCAAAGGCAAATAGCGCTTATAAAGATTATTAGGGTAAGATTCGCCTTGGTTTCGTAAATGCTACTCACGAAGGTCAGACATTGTCTCTGAACAATAGCGATAAGACATTCGATCTTTCTAAAGATGGTTTGAACGAAGCTACATTCGCATTCCGTTATGTAGATACAGAGCGTGAAAACTTCTATATTGAAACAGCAGATGTTGATGGCAAGACTCTTTGGGTTAAGACTGTCAATGAAGTACCGGTAGTAGTTGATAACATTCAGGATGCAGAAGCATTCAATGTTAAATCTACAACTGATACTCCGACTGCCAACGACAACGTAACTGTTTCCAACATCACAGTTGAAACGACAACAGGTTCCGTTATCGTTAAGAATGCTGCCGGTCTGAAAGTTACTGTTAGCAACTTATTAGGACAAACTATTGCCAGCGAAGTTCTTTCTTCCGACAATGCTACAATCGCTGCTCCTGCAGGTGTAGTAGTTGTTGCCATAGAAGGTGCAGAAGCTGTTAAAGCAATTGTAAAATAAGAATTTGAAGATATTTAAATAACAGATGCTTCTTTGCTCTTCCCCTTAGGGAAGGGCGAGTAGCCTGCGAAGGCGAACAAATTGGAAGCCAAATTAGTAATAAAATAAAATAAAGTTCATCCGTCAGTACCTCTGTGAAGAGCGAACCCGGACAAAAAACAACCCCGGCGGTATTCATTACCAAAATCGGGGTTTTGTTTTTCTACAGCTCCGGGAAACGGAGTCTATTATGTTTAATAGAGCAACCATTTCCAGACAGGGATCACTTCAATTGTAACGCCGCTTTCATGGGGGATCATTCGTTCTTCATCTCTTGTGATAATATACATCTTTTTTAAAGGATGGACGCTGTTTAATTTTATCAGTCCGTCCACTTCGCGTTGATAAGTGGCCTCCTCGTGCAGGGAATAACTTACCTGATAAGCAATATCCTTTTCCGGTATAATGAAGTCGACCTCTATGTTTTGGTTGTAGAAATAAACTTTGTCGCCATATTGTTTGAATAAATGAATGGCAACCATATTTTCCAACAGGCTGGTATTGGCATCTGTCAGGAAGATGCTCAACAAACCATTGTCGATGAAATAATACTTCATGTTGGAGTTTCTGTCTGCAAACTTGGCGGCATAATTCTCTACAGAGAAGATGAGGCATGACTCTTTCAGGTATCTGATAAAATCTATGATTGTAACTTTACTTACTTTAATCCCGACAGAACTGACCAGGTTTGCCAGCCGGGTGTGAGAAACCGGCTGTTTGACCCCTTCAGCCAGCCGTCTGACAAGTAATCCCATTGCTTCCTCATTTCTTATTTTATTGCGAACCACCAGGTCGCTGAAAAAGATCTTACTGTATATGTCGTTTAGCCAGACCCTTTTGGCTACCATATCGACAAGTTCCGGAAAACCGCCGAACAGGAAGTAATCGTTAAATCGTTTGCTGATTTCTGTACTTTGCTTACTATACATCCAGTTTTTGGAGGGAACGAGCCCGCCGGCATTCAAATATTCGGCGAAAGAGTAGGGATATACGTTGGCATTCCAGTATCTTCCACCTAAGGTCGTGGCTATTTCCCTGCTTAACATTTTGGCATTACTCCCTGTAATGTAAGTCGTGTATTTCTGATTGGCCAATCGTCGTGCGAAGTTTTCCCAACCTTCAATGTTTTGTATTTCATCGAAAAAGAATATAGGACGTTTATCGAACAGACTGGCGTAGGCTTGAAGGATCAGGTCGAATTCATCGGCGGTCATTAGCCTGAGTCGTTCATCGTCAAAATTGATATAGACAATTTCATCAATACTGTGACCTTCTGCCAGTAATTGTTGGATACGTTGGTATAAAAGATAGGACTTTCCGGCCTGACGGATGCCGACGAATACATAATTGCCATTCTTTTCGAAGAAGAACGGACGCTTTGTTAATGGAATGTCTGCAACGAATTCCTGATTCTCTATAATGATCTTACGAATGATTTCACGTTCCATATTCTTATCTTTTATTGGGTAGGATACTATGCAAAGATAAGAAAACGTTTTATATAGAGAACGGTTTTGGTAGAGAATCGTATTCTATACAATACGATTCTCTATTCTATCTCTCATTATTACTGATTCAGCGCCTGCTCGATATCCGCAATAATATCGTCTGCACTCTCGATGCCGACAGAGAAACGGATCAGGTCGGGGGCGATGCCCGCTTCCTTCAACTGCTCGTCGGTCAGCTGGCGGTGGGTATGGCTTGCCGGGTGAAGCACGCAGGTGCGGGCATCGGCAACGTGGGTGACGATGGCGGCAAGCTTCAGGCTATCCATAAACTTGATGGATACTTCACGACCACCTTTCAGACCGAATGACAAAACGCCGCACGAACCGTTGGGCAGGTATTTCTTTGTCAGCTCATAATACTTGTTCCCTTCCAGATCCGGATAATTCACCCAGGCAACTTTATTGCAGTTCTCAAGCCATTTGGCTACGGCCAGGGCATTCTTGCAATGCTGCGGCATGCGCAGGTGCAATGTTTCCAGTCCCAGGTTCAGCAGGAAAGCATTCTGCGGAGACTGGATGGAACCCAGGTCGCGCATTAACTGGCTGGTAGCTTTCGTGATATAGGCCGCTTTGCCGAATGTTTTCGTATAAGTCAGGCCATGATACGATTCGTCCGGTTGGCAAAGTCCCGGATATTTATCGGCATGCGCTTCCCAGTCGAAGTTGCCGCTGTCGACGATGCAGCCACCAACGGCGGTAGCGTGTCCGTCCATATATTTGGTAGTAGAATGCGTAACGATGTCGGCACCCCATTCGAACGGGCGGCAGTTGATCGGCGTAGCAAACGTATTATCGACAACCAAAGGTACGCCATGTTTATGGGTGATGCGGGCAAACTTCTCGATATCCAGTACCATTACGCCCGGATTAGAGATCGTTTCGCCGAATAACAGTTTGGTATTCGGGCGGAAAGCCTTGCTGATTTCTTCTTCGCTGGCATCCTGATCGATAAAAGTACATTCGATACCCAGCTTTTTCAGGGTAACGCCCAGCAGGTTGTAAGTACCCCCGTAGATGCTGGTCGCACTGACGATATGGTCGCCGGCTTCGCAAATGTTGAAACAGGCGAAGAAGTTGGCAGCCTGTCCCGATGAGGTCAGCATCGCTGCAACGCCACCTTCCAAAGCAGCTATCTTGGAGGCAACGGCGTCGTTGGTCGGGTTTTGCAGGCGGGTGTAGAAGTATCCGCTTTCTTCCAGGTCGAACAATTTAGCCATCTGTTCGCTGGTTTCATACTTGAATGTAGTACTTTGATAGATAGGAAGTACGCGGGGTTCTCCCTTTTTCGGCTGCCAGCCGCCTTGCACGCACAGGGTAGCCGGCTTGAATGTATTGCTCATATTCTAACTGTTTGTTATGTAATTATATTCTGCCGACAAAAGTAAAGAATAGTTCGTTCCATTTATACAAATCTTTGATTAATTATAAAAAATACACTATTGTTTCAAATTAATCTGTACCTTTGTAGCCGATTTTGGTGTCACAATTCCATTTCTACGGAAGAGTGATGAAAAGGGAATCAGGTGTAAATCCTGAACAGACCCGCTGCTGTAAGCTCCGCCAAAGTCTTTGAGTACGACTCAATCCACTGTTCGCATTGAATAGGAAGGACGCTCGAAGACGGAGTAAGTCAGAAGACCTGCCAGAGTTATAAGTTTAAAGCTTTCGGGGAGATAAAGCTGATAACATGTAAGTAAGAACTTTCTTTGTTTTTGCCGTATTTGCAAGGTTCTGCCTGTTCATGTGCTCCTTTGTGTCTTTTTATTGAAAGCAAGTCGTAGAATTATTAATGGATTTGATGGAATGAGAGATTTCATGCGTTTGCTTTTATTATTGTCTGTTTGTTTCCTGCAGGGCTGGTTGCACAAAATAAAGTGCTCCTGTCCGGAGAAGTAAAGGAAAAAGACGGTTCGCCGCTTCCTTTGGTGACCGTAGCGGTGGAGAATACGACTTCGGGAACATATACTGACGACAAAGGCTTTTATTCGTTGTCGGTTACTCCGGGAAAACGGACTATTATCGTTACCTTACTGGGGTATAACACGATCAAAACAACCCTGGACATCCGCAAAAATACGAAACTCGATTTCGTGATGGAAGAAAACTCCGTCACTTTAAATACAGTGGAGATATATGGCAAAACGAAATCGCAACAGGTTAAAGAGGGAGTCTTTGCCGTAAATGCGCTCGACGTGAAACCACAAGTCAACACTCTGAAGAATCTGAGCGAGATGGTTAACCGAACGACCGGTATCAAGATCCGCGAGGAGGGGGGGGTCGGTTCCGACTTCGAGCTGTCGATCAACGGCATGTCGAGCAACTCTGTCCGTTATTTTATCGACGGGATGCCCTTGGATGCCAAAGGAAGCGGTGTTTCGCTGGCGAACTTGCCGGTCAATATCATTGACCGTATTGAAATCTATAAAGGAGTTGTCCCCGCCAGCCTGGGAGCGGATGCACTGGGTGGGGCTATCAATATCATCACCAACCAGGCGAAGAAAAACTATCTGGATGTTTCGTATGGCATCGGTTCCTTCCATACGCATAAGGTCGATATGAACGCGCAGTTCGTTGAACCGGCAACCGGTCTGATCATCAAATCTACACTCGGCATCAACTATTCCAAGAACGACTATACCATGAAAGGAGTTGAAGTGTGAGATGAAAGCAGCCGCGAGTATGTATTGGTCAACCGCAAACGTTTCCACGACAATTATTTCTCTTTATTGGGGCAGCTCGAGGTTGGCTTTGTCGATCAGTCGTGGGCGGATGCATTCTTTGTTTCCGGTTCTTACTCCAAAGTGGATAAGGAGTTGCAGACCGGTTCTATCCAGAGTAAAGTGTATGGCATGGCGGAAAGGCAGGCGGATGCCTGGAATATCTCTGCCCGTTACCTGAAGGATAACTTCCTGATAGATAATCTGAAACTGAATGCGTCTCTTTCCCATACCTGGGATTATTCGCTGACTGTCGATACGGCTTTCCGCAAATATAACTGGGACGGTACTTATATAGAAAGCTCCCGCAATGAAATTACCGGCCGCGACCGTTCGTTGCGTCATTACAAACGGCCGCTTACTATCGCTCGGGCTAATCTCGATTACCGCTTTAACCCTTCTCACTCCCTCAATCTGAATTACTTGTTGAGCCGTACGGGCAACGACCGCTATGATGAGATCGATACCGAGTTCGAACCTTCCAATGACATACTGGCAAAACATATCATTGGCCTGTCCTACAACCAGTTGTTCTTTCGGGGGAAGATGAATAATACTTTCTTTGTAAAAGACTATATCAACCATCTGGATATCCGGCAGCAAGATTTATACTGGATTACCGGATCGTCTGATGTGGCGTCTTCTTCCACGAAGAATTATGTCGGTTACGGTGTCGGTACCCGTTATACTTTCCGGGAAGAATTGGCATTGAAAGCTTCGTTCGAGCATAGTGTTCGCCTGCCGTTGGCCCGTGAGCTGCTCGGTAACGGAACAACCGTTTATCCGAATGTCAAGCTGAATCCGGAAAACAGTAATAATGTCAATCTGGGAACTTACGGTTCCATACGTCTGGCACCCGGTCATCTGCTTTATTACGAAGCCAACGGCTTTTACCGGAATGTGAAAGATTATATCCATGCCGTTATCTCCGAAGCGGAAGGCATGATGCAATATGAAAATGTGGCGAGTGTGGATATTAAAGGAGTGGAAGGCGAAATGCGGTATAACTGGAAAGATTATCTGCAAGCCATTGTCAATTGCAGTTATCAGGATGCCCGCGACAAACAGGAATACCGGGCGGATGGCAAACCCTCTATCTCTTATAATAATAAGGTACCTAACCGTCCCTGGTTCTTTAGTAACGCCGAGGTGAATTTTACGCTGCGCAACCTGTTCCAAAAGGATAGCAAGATCCGTCTGGGCTATCATTACCAGTATGTATATTGGTTTTTCCTGACCTGGGAAGGCTACGGTGTGTTGGAAAGTAAGTCGAAAATACCGACACAGCATTTACATACGGCCGTTCTCGCCTATTCGTGGGACAGGGAACGATATAATATATCGTTGGAGTGCAACAACCTGTTCGATTCAAAGATATATGACAACTTCATGCT
>JAJPZM010000049.1:13413-22653 GCA_021204335.1 Parabacteroides sp.
CACAAGACGGGGCGTTCTGTCTATAGTAAATTCCGATTATTCATAAATTAAATATTAGTTTAGATGAAAAAGTTTCAATTGTTTGCCTGCGCATTTGCCGCAGCATTATTTAGTTTGTCTTTTAATGCCTGTTCGGATGATGATCCGGAGGTTCCCGAACCGGATAAACCCGTAGTGCCTGACACACCTGACACTCCGGATGAACCGGATACCCCTGCGTCGACCACTCACTTTGACATTTGGGTGACTGTGGGTGCTACCGGCGGTATGGGATCTACTGATGCTATCCTGGTAAAGAGCGTGGATTCTTTGACAGCACAGCTTAATATCGACTTCAAGGATGACGGTGTCGACGTAGCGGCAACCATCAAGGAAGAAACGATTCTCAAAGGGAAATACTACTATCAGGTACCGGTTTCCGCAGACCGTTTCGCCAAATACCAGATTGTAGGCAACGAACTGAAGACGATCGCCCAGCAGCCTTTCGTTAAGAATACGTTTAAAGACCGTCGCTATACACATGCCTGGATCGATGATAACACATTGGTGATCATGGCCGCTAACGGCTCGGCAAATAAAGTGATCTGGACGAAACTGAATGCTACCGACATGAGCATCATCGATGAAGGCGAACTGTCTCTGGTAGTCCCCGAAGGCGATAAATTCAGTACTTCCGGTCTGGCTAAATACAGAAAGTCGGACGATAAGATCATCTATTTCTTCCAGCACAAGAAAGAAACAAAGAATTTCTATGCCGCATTCATCAATGCGAAAGATATGACGGTTGAAAAGGAAGTGATGGAAGACCGCGCCGAAATGATGGCAAGAACGGCCTACGGCGAATTGTTGCAGGACAAGATGTTCTTCGATGAAAACGAGAACCTGTATCTGGCTTGTAACAATGTGCTCGAGGGAGCAACAAGTTCCACACAACAGTATGGCCGCCTGCTCTGTATTAAGAAAGGCGATCTCGATTTCGACAAGTCTTATCTCGGACATAACTATCCGAAAGGAAAGATCATTACTTCCAGCTTCCTGACAGCAGGCAAGGCGCTTCTTTACATCATGGATCCGGATTATACCGGTGCAACCGGATGGGGGCAGCCTACAACTGCTACTATGCTACGCTGGATCTGACAACAGACGAAAGAGTTGAGTTCCAGTATGAAGGAACACATTTGCCTTTCAGCAGCGGAAACTTCTCCCAGCGTTCGCTGGTTGACGAAGATGTAGCCTACATCGGTGTAAATCCGGAAAAGGAACAGCCTTGCGTATTTATCTACGACATTAAGGCGGGTACGATGACGAAAGGCCTGACTATCGCAGAAGGTTATGGATTCGACCGTATTACATTGGTGGATAACGCAGATAAAGAATAAGTTTAGAATAACTGGTTATTGAAATGAAGAAGGGAGCACGTTTCTTATATAGTTTACACCGGATCACTGGCACTGTTATCGCCTTGTTTTTCCTGATGTGGTTTATCTCCGGGTTAGTCTTGATTTATCATCGCTTCCCGCGGGTGGATAAAGCCGTTCAATATGAGAAAATGGAAACGCTCCCTTCTTCATTACCTGATATTGCTGATTATCTGCGACAGCTCCCGGATAGCAGTAAGATCCGGAAAATAAACGTTCGCCGGTTGCAGGGGCAAACTTTGTTTACGGTGACGACAAAAGACGGTACGTATACGTTTTCTACCGATACCTTACATCCTCTCAAACCTGTCACTTTCGATTATATTCAACAGGTTGCCCGTAATTGGGTGAATGCTCCCGTATTAAAGATCGATACCCTCCACAAGCGGGAACAATGGATCATGTATAGCCGTTATGTACATGAAATGCCTATCTATAAATTCTATTTCGACGATAAGGAGAAGCATCAGTTGTATATCGCAGCACGCAGTGGCGAAGTGTTGCAGTTTACCAATTCCACCCAACGTTTCTGGGTGTGGGTAGGATATATACCTCATACCTTTTATATCCCTTTCTTACGCCAACATACCGATGCCTGGACGAATACGCTGACGGTAGCCGGCATCATTGGCTTACTGGCCGGTCTGACCGGTTTATACTTTGGCCTATCCATACTATGTAGAAGATATAAACGGAAAAGGTTGATCGACAACCCTTATCGCAAACGTTGGTATCGCTGGCATTATATATTAGGTTTTGTCTTTGGCGTGTTCATCGTCACCTGGGGGCTGAGCGGAGCTGTTTCCCTGCAACGATTGCCCCGCTGGCTTATCCCTATCGAAGGCGATTATAGTGTAAGCTCCGAGAAATTGCGTGGAAAAGTATTTCCTGCGAATAAATATGTATTGGATTACCGTCAGCTCAGAAAGGCTTATCCCGATTTGAAAGCAGTGGAGTGGACGTATTACCATAATCTCCCGCTCTATTCCATTATTACCGGCAATCGGTCTTTGATGATAGATGCTTCTTCGTCTAAGGTAAAAGATTTATTCCTGTCGGAAGAAACGGTAGCCGGTGCCATCCGTAAGCTGCATGGGGAAGATGTCCCTTTCCATATCACCCTGATCGACAAGTATGACGAATATTATCTTTCTTTCGACAACGACCGTCCTCTGCCCGTCTATAAAGTAGAAGTGGAGAACTTCGACCGCAGCGTATATTATATCGACCCGACAACCAGTCATCACAAATACCTGAACACGAACCGCAAAGTCAAGAAATGGCTATTCAGCGCTTTCCATTACCTGAATATCCGTTGGCTGGTAGAATGGCATACCTTATGGACAATCTCCATCTGGACATTATGCCTGGGCGGGGCAGCGTTGTCGCTTACCGGGGTATGGCTGGGTGTGCGGTATATTGTTCGGAAGTCGAGGCGATTTATTAGGAATAGCTGAACACTCTACCTCAATATCTTCTTCTGTAACACGCGGAACCAGGCGAAAGAGACGATGCCTTTTACCATACTGGAAATACTGATAGCCCACCAAACTCCGGCAACGCCCAGCCCCATCGAGGAGAAGATGATCGCCATCGGGATACGCAGCGTGTTGAAGGTAATGCTGATAATGGCAGGCGGAACCGTCCGCCCCGTTCCATAGAATAAACCCTGCATTGTGATTTCAAGCATCATAAACAACATCGAATAGCCGTCGATACGGAGGAAGATACCTCCGGCTTCGTAGGCTTCCCGCTGGGGAACGATCAGGGAGAATACTTCGCTGCCATAGAAAACGAACAGTAAGGTGCACAAAATACCGAACAAGGTCGTCATCTTTAATGTCGTATGATAAGCTTCGAGCACCCTGCTGTTTTCGCGGGCGGCATAGTTTTGTGCGACGAATGCACTTAATGCCATACTGAACCCCTGCGAGGTGTTCCAGGCAATCGCTTCTACCTGGCCGCCCGCCGTAAGCGTCATCAGACCGATATGTCCACCGTAGGTGGATGCCGTACGTGCCATAAACAGGTTGATGATGGCAAACAGCGTATTGAGTATGGCTACCGGTAAGCCCAGTTGCAGGATGCGCATCGAGTAGTGCTTCCTTAGTTTGACAAAGAAAGAAAAGCCACCCAGTAGTTTGTTTCTGCACTTCAATTGATAGATGAACAGGGCGCAAACGGTAGCTTGCGATAACCAGGTTGTCCAGGCGGCTCCGGTTGTCCCCATATCGAAAACGAAGATAAACAACGGATCGAGTATCATATTGATAATAAGTCCGGAGCCACTGATATAGAAAGGAATTTTACTTAATCCTGCTGCATAGTAGATGCCGGTGAATGCCGCCGAAAGGAATATAAACGGAAATGCGGTAGCTACAATTCGTAAATACTTAACTGCCAGATCCGCAATGGGAGCTTCCAGTTTATAGACTCCGATAACGGGGTGGGCAAAGACAAAAAGAAGTAATCCCCAACACAAGGAGATGATCAGCGCAATTGTCAGGTTGTGGGAAGAGTAGCTGCGCGCGTCTTCCTCGTTGCATGCCCCGACACTTTGCCCGACGCTTACTTCCGAACCGACTTTGTTCAGCTGGGAGATCGAGTTGGTCATCCAGGTAAGAATGCCGACGGCACCGATAGCGGCCACCGCTTCGCTTCCCAAACGCCCCACCCATGCCATATCGGTGATGCTGTAAGCCATCTGAATAAAAGAGGTTCCCATAATCGGCAGCGCCAGATTGAACAGCTGCCGCCGGATAGGGCCTTGTGTCAGGTTCTTTGTTCCTTGCATGTTTGTCTAATTTGGTGCAAAAGTAGGAATAAAAAAGGAGAACCCGATAGCGGATTCTCCTTCTCTGTTATGTTTATTCAGGATGGATTAAAAGTTGATATTTACCCCGATCATGGCACTGAACTTCTGCAACGGATAGCCGTAGTAGAGTTCGTATTTCTGGAACAGAACGTTGTTCAGTTTCAAATACAGGCCGAAAGTGTCGTTGACATTGTAAGCACCTGTCAGGTTCAGTTCGTTGATGTTGTCCATCTTGATCTTTTGCGTGTCGAAAATGGCAGTTTCTCGTCCGGTGGCTAAGTAGTAGTCCAGCGAAGCGGACAGGTTCTTGATCGGACGAACGGTTACGCCTGCTGTGATTTCCATTTCCGGCATTCCGTAGGCTGGCACTTCTTCGCCGGCTCTGCTGTACCACTCGTCGCTAAGTTCGGCTTTCCAGTTGTTGTAAACGCCTTTCAGGGAAATCTCGAACAATTGCTGATAGCTATATTTCAGGTTTGCCCCGATAAACAACTGCTTGGTATTTATTTCGTTGAGTGGCAAGCAGAAGTTTCCGAATTCATTTTCGACATTGTTGAACATCGGTAAGTAGAAATGGTTGTTGTCGGTAATCTTATATCCGCCGAATACATCGAACCAGAAGCCCGGTGCAACGCCACTCTTGATACCTACGATACCGTCGAGCCAGTTGCGTGAAGGAGTAATTCTGGTTACAGGAGAGGTGTAACGGTTTACCTGGTAAAGATCGTACATGCTGTTGGATTCTAATTTGCCTTTTGCATCCAGATATAAAACCGTTTTATCTGCCACTTCCACATTCGCCGAAATATTGGGAGAAGCCATGAATTCTTTATGCTCTCCACTGAAGAACATAGCGTTTACTCCCAGCTTGACATGCCAGTTATCGCCTTCTACTTTATAATAAGGACTCAAAGTAGCAGCGGCGAAGCTATCGAAATAATCCATATAGCTGGTTCCGTCTTCCGGATCCGGTTCGAGGCTTTGGGGAATACTATAGTTGAAGTACTGGAAGTTTCCATCCAAACCTACCCGCTGATTGCCGCCAAAGGCTGCACTCAGGCCGAAGTCGGCATTAAATGTACCTTCCGTAGGTCCGTCTTCCTCTTTTCCCACTCCGTATTTATAGGAGAAGTTGGTATAGCTCAGGTCCAAAAGGTAGCCGACAGCCGTATCTTCTTTAGATTCTACTCCGACATTCGCTTTGATAGTTTGGGCTGCCTGGTTGGTATCTCTGTCTACATCCGGGAATGTAGCCGGAGCAAAGTCTGCGGTAGGATATGATGGATTGACAGGTAATCTGTAGTAATTGAATGCCGAGTAGCCATACTTAACCCCCATTTTCAATGATAACTTATCGAAGTGGTGCTTGAAGTTGAGGCCGCCCATATTGTCGTTGAGCTTTGCTTTTACCTTTTCGTCTACCTGCAGGTATTTCACTTTGCCGTTGGTCGAACGGTGCGAGAACCAGATATTCAGCTGATCCTTGTCGGTGCTGAGGATATGATAGCCCAGGTCGCCGTTGAGGTTCAGATACGTACCGCCACCGAAGTTAAAATAACCGCGGCGTTTGTTGTACATAATATCCGTCATAATGTTACCCGAAGGGAGCAGGCCGATCTCTTTCTCCGGATCAGCAGGCACTGTGAAACCGGCATAGTCGATCAGCATCTTCTTCACCGTCGGCTCTTTGATGACCGGCAGGGTGTTTACTTTGCTGGCATCCTGTACCGTCGGGTCGTATTCGCGTTCGAGCGTCATCTCCCTTTCCAGGTCCTGCTTCTTTGACTTATCTTCCTGTGCGCTGACTGTGGCAGCCGTTCCCAGCAGGGCAACGACGCACAGTGTTTTTACATTATATATAGTCTTCATTGTCTTCAATTATTGCTTTAGTTTACCTAATCTGTCCTCTATCATGCCGGCGATTTCGTCGTCACCCTTGTAATTGTTCTTCAGGTTGTTCAGATAGGCGCGTGCCTGAAGGTCGTCTCCCTGGCGGATATAGATATCGGCCCAGAGGATGAAGCCGCGTGCCAGCCAGTATTGGTGAGGCGTGCCGTTCTTGGCGAAGTCTTCCAGTATCTTTTCGGCATTCTTGTCGTCGTTGGTATCGTAGAAGTATTGTGCCAGCAGATATTTGGCTTCTGCACCGTGGGCTGTACGGGTATCCTTGCTCAGCACTTTCAGGTCTTCGAGTGCTTTCGCTGTCTGCTTGTTGTCGATGTAGGCTTTCGCGCGGATATAACGTGCTTCGGCTTCTACCTCGGGCGATAGTTTCGGATCTTTCAGCAACTCGTTGGCAGCGATCTGTGCTTCCTGCTGCTGGCCGGTCTGAAGGGCGCAGCGCATGATGCCTAAGCGGGCAGCCTGTCTGTTTTCCGGATTCTCGGCAATGATCTGCAAACGTTTGAAGCTTTCCAGCGCAGCCGGAAAGTCTTGTGTGAGATATTGCATTTCGGCTGTACGTGTCACCGATTCTTCGAGGAACTTGGTATCGCCGCTTTCAATTACCGAACGGAAACGTTGCAGGGCTTCGTCGTATTCTTTCTTGCCGAAAGCGATGCTTCCCAGATAGTAGTTGGCATTCGAGCTGAACGCGCCTTCGGGGAATGTCTGCAAGTAATTGATCAGGCTGCGGCGCGCTTCGTCGCTATTGCCGCGCAGGAAGAGCTTTTCAGCTGCGATATAAGTTAACGAATCCTGTTCGCCTACTTCCAGGCGGACGTTGCCGCCCAGTGAGTTAACGTAGTTGGCGTATGCGGTGATGTCGTTGAGGTCGATGTAAACCGACTTCAAGTCCTGCAGGGCCACGCGGGCTTCTTCGCTTCCCGGATAGTTGCTGATTACATTTTTATATGCCTCGGCCGCTTTCTGCGGTTGGTTGTCGTTGAAGTAGAGCAAACCTAATTGAATGCCGGCCTTGCGTGCCAGACTGCTTTGTGGGAAACGCTGGATCAGCGATTCGAACGCCTGTGCTGCCTGCGCACTGTTTTCGAGCAATACGTATGAACGGCCCTTTTCAAACAGCGCATCGTCTACATACTGCGACTCCGGATAATCGCGGATCAGGCGATCCATTGCGTTGATCTTTCTCCGATAATCTTTCTGCAAGCCGAGCAGGAAGCCTTTCTGGTAGATCGAATAGTCGCCGGCCGAGGGTTGCAGTTGGGCAGCCCGCGTATAGTTTTCTTCTGCCTGTGCGAACTGGCGGTTCTGATACAGGCAGTCGCCGATACGGTTGTAGGTATCGGCCAGCGCCGGAGCGTTCTGGTTGCTTTCGAGGTCGATATACTGGCGGAAGCGGTTCTGCGCCTCTCCGTATTGTTTCAGTTTGAAGTAGCAATAACCCAGGTTGTAGTGAGCCAGGGCGTACATGTCGGTGTTGCGCTGGCGGGTATTGTTCAGATAGGTGCGGTAGTCGGAGATGGCTTGCTGGTAATCTCCTTTGCGGTAATAGGATTCGCCGCGCCAGAAGTAAGCATCGTTGCGCGATTCCATATTATAGCTGCCCAGATTGATTGCCTGCGTGAACAGGTCGACTGCTTCATTCAGCTTCATATTGGTGAAAGCCTGCGTGCCGAGCTGGAACAGGATGTCCTGCTTGGCTTCCAGTATCTTGGTGCTCGGACGATTGATCTTGTTGATCGATTGCAGGGCGGCCTGATAGTTCTTGGTTGTCAGGTAGACTTCCACCAGGTAGTCGTTCACCTTATCCGCATACTGTGAGTTCGGGAAGTCGTTGAGGAAGTCCTCGAAGATCGTAACCGATTCACCGAATCCGGTAAAGGCCGTCTCATGGATCAGCAAAGCGTAGTTGAACATCGCTGTTTCCTTGATCTGCTTATCGAAAGAAGAGGTCGCAGCCGCTTCAAAAGTCATACGGGCATTGTTCTTGTCGTTCAGCTTCAGATAGCTTTGTCCGAGGTAGAGGTATGCATTTTGCGAGAGCGCATCATCTTCGCGAACGGTTTTCGACAGGGCGTTGACGGCACTGCTGTAATTGCCCGCATTATAATAACATACTCCCAGGATATAAAGGTCGCCTCTCAGCGGATTATCGGTAGAAGATACATACTTGCTCAGCATCTTGATCGCCTTCGCCTGGTCTCCCAGGTGATAATACGAATTACCCAGGATGCGGTACACTTCGCTGTTGTTCTTGCTGTTGGGATAGGAGGAGAGAAGTTCTTCCCCTTCGCTGATCACCTTCTGATATTTATTCTGTATAAAATAGATCTGTGTGATGTAGTACAACGACTGCTCGCGATATTCGGGCATGTCCTTCAAACGGCTGAACTCTACCAGCGCATTGTTATACTTGCCGGTGGCGTAATCGATATAGGCCACGTAGTAGGTTGCCGTTTCGCGGTATCTGTGTCCGATCTGCTGGATGCGTGCGAAGTATCCGCGCGCTTTATCCATTTCGCCGTTTTGCAGAAGCGAGTAGGCGAGACGGAAGCTGTAAGCCTCCTGCTGTTCCGGGCTGAGCACGTCGATATCCGATTGGTTCAACCAGAAGATCGCTTTCTGATACTCCCCGCGTCCGAAATGAACGGAGCCGATCAGGAAGTTCACTTCATCGCTGTGGCGCGAAGCCGGATAGGCTTCCAGATAATCTTTTAATAACTCGTCGGCATTGGGGCGTCCCTGTTCGTAGGCTGCATATACGATCATATAATCAGCTTCCTGAATCAGGTCGGCATCTTTCGAATGCTGCTTGTAGGTTTCCAGTTTGTCGATACATCCCGGATAATTCTTCAGACTAAACAATTCTTTCCCTTCTATGAACAGACGGTCCGGTGCCTCAAACTGGTACGACCGCTGCCCGCTAGCTACATGACTTCCTACCACCAGGCACAGTGGAATAAGTATTCTTTTCATTACTACTTCACTTTTATATACAGATATTAAATAGTCTCTGTTAGTTCTAAGTTGCAAATATAGAGAATAACATACAAATGCTAAGTAAGTTATTAACAAAAAGAATTAATATTTGAATATAAGTAAATT
>JAJPZM010000043.1 GCA_021204335.1 Parabacteroides sp.
TATCACCGCGCAGTCAATTTAAAATTTATTGATTATAAATAGTTTCTTATTTTACAATTGCTTTGACAGCTGCTTCACTTTCTACAGATACTGTTACATATCCTGCAGGAGCAGAGATAACAGCTTCGTTTGAAGTAATCGTGGCTGTTGCAACAGTCTGACCCAAAACGTTGCTGATAGTAACTGTCTTGCCTTCAGCACCGGTGATCACTACGGCGCCTTCGCGGGTTGTTACACCGAATGAAGTTGCGTTGATATTGTCGTTGGCTGTCGGAGCGCTGTGGTCAGCTTCCAGGTTGAATGTATCGCCGTTGTTGATGTCGTTTACAACTACTACGAAACCATTCATCCATTTCAGGTAACCCAAATTGTTAGCTGATGTATAAGAACAATCAGAGTATTTCTTGTAAAGAGTTTCAATCTTGAATGCATTCGTTTCGTGGTCTACGATACGGAAAGCAAACTTAGCTACGTTGAAATCTTTATCACCCATGTAGATTGAATCTGCTTTGGCAGGAATCAATACACCGTTGCGCTGGATTACCAATGTGTCGTTTGTATGGAAACCTTTTACGAAACCTAATTTTGCGAAACCTTCAGTATTTACATACTTGTTGTCATGCAGGTGAGTTTTCTTATACAATTCTGCTGAGTCTACCAGGTTCACCAGGAAGCGTCCATAAGTTGTGTCGGCATGGAATTTTTCGTGTGAAGGAACTCCACAGTCGTCGTTAACTACCTTGCGGTCGATTTCTACGCCCAGCAGATACTGCCAACGGTTGTTGGTGCCACGATTATAGTAAGCTGTGTCGACATACATAGCCGGAGCTATCTTTGTAAATTCGTGGATGTTTTCAAGACCCAGGAATTCACCCTTTTCAAACAGGATAGATGCTTCTGCACCTTCGCGGAAGATACGGATCGTATCGCCCATGCTACGTTTTACGTATTCGGGAGCAGCCGTCTTTTCGATAACAGCCAGGTCGTTTTCTGACTTGTTATACATGCCTGTTGCGTTTACATTACCCTGGGCTACAGAGAAACCACCATACAATTTGTTGCTTGCCAAAGTATAATACTTATCAGCATCTTCTGTTGCGTCATTAGCCTTTACAGCTACCACATTATATTTACCGTCTGCCATTTTCTTGATAGCGAAACGAGGAGCGCCATCTACATTCTTATCTTTATCGCAAACATAAGCTGTTTCTTCCGGGCTGTATTTTACAGGTTCGCCGTTAGAAGCATTGATAAACTTATAAGATACAGTTTTCAATGTATCAGCAACAACATCCCAGTCAGCTCCGCCTTTCTTGTCTTTGTTCCAGAAATACAAGTTGCTGACAACGTAAACTGAGTCAGTCCAAGCATCGTCTGTTCTCTTGCCATCGAATGCTTTTACGTCCCAAGCGGTAGCGTTCTTGATATCTTTTTCAAGACCGATCAGGTGCTTGTTTGAATGATTTTCAGACATATAAGCGGCAGCGCCTAATACGTTAGAATAGAATCCTAATGTATATTGTTCGTCGCGCAGCTGGTTGTTTATCCATGCTTCGTAACCATCGGTTGCAGCGTGTTTTTCAACAACTTTAATCAGATACAGTTTGTCATCGTTTTTATAAACGTCGTCTTTGTCAGTTCCGTAAAGGATACCCAGTTTATCGTAAGCTTTCAGACTTTCACGGTTAGTCAGAACCAGTTTACCGTTAGCATCTACAGAAGCAGCCCACTGTCCTTCCGGCTGATCCATCTGAACAGCACCCTTATCTAACAATGCAGCTTCGCCGGACAAAGAAGTTCCTGATATTTTTTCAATCTGATAATCTTCATTTACCTGAGCCACTGTATAGAACTTGCCTTTCTGAAGGAATGTTTTTAAGTTTACTAATGTGCTTCCACCTGTTTGAGCATAAGCCCATACTTCGCCTGTAGTCAAAGATTTTGCAACTGTCAGATAGTAAGTTTCATCTACTTCTGAGATAAACAGACGACCTTCAGAAGTACCACCTGTAGAAGCAGCATATACATTAACGATTAGTTCTTCATAAGTTTTACCTGTTACCATTGGATAACCGACTTCAAACCAAGAATAGTAATCTGCTTTATCTTTATCCGCTTCAGCTACTTTTACAAACTTCAAACCTCTGTTAGATGCACCATTCAAATCGCTGACGCCCCAAGCTTGCTTCTTAGCTAATACGATATATTTGCCATCAGCATCTTTTAGTTGGAAACGAGTTGCATTTGTACTGGCTGTAACCGGAGTTAAAGAACCGGCAAAAACATCTGCCCCTTTGATCGTCTTTTTTTCCTACATTATCTTTGTCAATAGCGATTGTCATTGAGAATGCGCCATTTTCCAAAGCGGCTAATTCTGTATTTGTATAAGGAGATGAACCGGCATCGTAAAGACCGAAGAGTTGGTTAGTTGTTGTTCCCGCAGTATAGTTTGCCAATGCTGCGGCATTAGTTCCTGCAGCTGCATTAATTGCCTTTGCTACACCTGAAGCAAGCAATTGGAAACCTCCGGTATAACCTTGTCCTGCAATAGCAGAACTAAAGACAGTCGTTCCTTCGGCAAATTTCAAATAAACCTTATTCTTTTCATTGTAGAAAGTATAAGTATAATCACCTGATGCGCTCTTTGTTTCTTTAACAACCCACATTGCATCTTCGTCCACAGTCGCTGTTGAAGCAAGAGTTACAACATCTCCACTGACAGAACTGAATTTCTGAAAATTAGTACCATCACTTGACAATAAATACTTGCCACCACTAACAAAGTTTTCTGCAGAAATAAGTGGATTTGCTGCAGAACCATCGGCTGCCATCAGTATGTTTGATGATTTGTATATCTTTACTTCCGGACGTTGATCAGGAGTAGTTGCTCCTATGGCTGTTGTTTTACCATCTTCGCCTACATAATTAGCAGCACCGGTAGCAGTGTACATGCTTGCACCTTTCTGACCGATGTAGGTATCTGAGTTATCAAAGTAAAATGCAGTAGCTGAACCTGTAGCATCTAATGACAAGCCTTGTCCAGCACTAGCACCTGCTTTCAAAAAGCCATTTGTCTGATTTGTTGCTGCTACAGCCTGGTACTTAGTAGTTCCGGAAACTTTAAATGTAGCTCTGAACTTACCTTCTGTTATTTTCAATGCATCAGCAGATACCATTTCAACAGTAGAACCATCAGCTGCCACAGAAACAAACTTATCACCAATCTTAATGAATACAAATTCATCGGCAGCAACAGAGTTCTTCAGATTGAAGGTCATACCGCCAATTGTTTCGGCTGCTTCATCGTAGCTTTCAGCGTAAAAGCTGATGTCACTACCACTGTTACTCAAAGCAACTGTTCCAGCATCACCCACACCAGGAGTAAATGTAATTTGATCAGTACAATTAACAGTGGTAGTCCCAGCAAAAGCTGCACCAAATTTTTCACTATCTACTTTCCAAGTATCTTTGGCAATATTAGTACCCTCTGTAGCATCGGTAATCGTCATTGCTATAGCAGAACTTGTAGCCAAATACTTAGCTGAAGCCTCTAAAGAGACACGATACTGACTGGCAGTAGCCGTTGTAGTAAAGAATCACTGCGTAAAACCATCAACTTTTGTAGCATTTTTTAATGCGACAGCAGCTTCTACCCCAGTTTTAGCAGAATTCACATTCAGGATTTGTATGTTTTGAGAAAATGCGCCATTTGCTAAACCCGCATCTTTTCCTCCAATCACATACTGTTTACCATTAACCGGCGTAGTAACTTTCACCACCCCAGCCTCTGCAGTAAACGTAGCACCGGCTGCCAGGAAGACAGCCATAAGTGTAGAAAACTTTTTGTTCATAATCTTAAAAATTAATTGTTTATAAATATAGAATAAAGAAAAACCAACAATTAATTTTACGAAGGGGAAGAGAACACCCCCACGAATGATTATGAACGGGCACAAAAAAACGCGAGCGTGTTGTCTATTATCTAACTGAAGGCTCTGGAAAGCCCGTTTGGTAATAATAGAACAACAGCCCGCGCCTATACGATATAATACAATCCTCCCATACAAAATGGCAGATGAACTTTATACGTAGTCAGCGCAAGCATTTACTGTCCAATTATTCCACCAAACTTAAAATTTTCCAGATTCTCAGCTAGGAATAATCTTCGTAAAATGCTTACAATATGTAAGTGAAACCGCACTTCGCGAGCCGCTGCCCGCTACGGAATCGTTGCAAAGGTAAAGAGCTTTTCCAAATCAACAAGAGAAAATGCTTATAATTTTCCGAAATACATAGTTTATAGAACAAAACGACACCATTTACACAACGTATTACCCCAGTTTGTAGGATAAACACCAATCCCAAGAAACGTAAGCCGTCAACAAGAATCATTAAACTATATGTTATAAATAGACGAAAACCGTTGGCAGAATCAATCCGATTCATAATTTGTCAGTTTAGAGCCTGTTAGACGCAAATATAATTATAGGGCTGAGGGATTTAGCCGAACTGTATCAAGTAACGATAAGTAATCTTAACAAGGCTGTGCAAAGAAATATAAAACGTTTCCCCCCTGATTTTATGTTCCAGCTAACCCAAGAAGAGTTTGAAGAATTAAACTTGATATTCCAAAATGGAACATCAAGATGGGGAGGTACTCGAATACAGTTGGACTTGATCAATAAAACACTGGCGGAATTGCAAGTACAAAAGAAACTATCGGATAAACCGCGCAATCCGGTAGGGTTTGTGAAACCAAAGTAATCCCGACTGAAAGCAGCAGAGGTGACAGGATCTTAATAGTTCGGTTCTTTCCAACCATGAATCTTTATTTTCCATAATATCTACAACATCTACAACTATAAAATTAACATCGTGTAAATAGACATGTTACATAGTGAGGGACTGTCCAAAAAGTGGATAGCCCCTTTAGCTATTGTTTATTTCGGTAAAAA
>JAJPZM010000168.1 GCA_021204335.1 Parabacteroides sp.
GCTAAGACTATGTCAGCTTATCGAAGTCAGAAAAGAATCTAATTATTTTCAATTTTTAAAACAGTGTGTCTATGAAGAAGCGATTTACATTTACTCTGCTACTCTTCTTTGCAAGTTTAAGCATTGCATTTGCCCAAACAATGAGGGTAACCGGCTTGGTTACTTCGGGCGATGACGGGGAACCGATTATCGGTGCAACCATTTTAGTAAAAGGTACAAATGTCGGGACTATCACCGATATCGACGGGAAATTCTCGATTGATGTGCCGCAACAACACAAAGTGCTGCAAGTGTCTTACGTTGGTATGACTACGCAGGAAGTCCCGGTACAACAAAATGTTAAGGTTGTCCTACAATCGGATGTTAAAAACCTGGATGAAGTAGCCGTAACAGCCATGGGTTTGAACCGCGAAAAGAAATCGCTTGGATATGCTGTCCAGGAGGTGAAGGCTGAAGAACTGACGAAAGCCGGTAGCGCCAGTCTGACCAGTTCGCTGTCGGGTAAGGTGGCAGGTGTGCAGGTCAACCAGTTTGGTGGTACAGTCGGTTCATCTTCACGTATCTCTGTGCGTGGTAACTCCTCTTTGGCTAACGACCAGCAACCGTTGATCGTTGTCGATGGTGTGCCTATCGCCAATGATACGCAGCGTTCGGGGGATAATACGTATTCAGGAATCGATTATGGTTCGGGGCTGAATGATATTAACCCGGAAGATATCGAATCGATCTCCGTGCTGAAGGGAGGATCGGCAGCCCTTTACGGTATGCGTGCCGGTAATGGGGTTATCCTGATTACTACTAAAACAGGTAAGAATTCGAATGGGGTGACAATATCTTATGATATGAATATCACCATGGACAGGATTGCCAATGTTCCGAAGCTGCAAAACTCGTATGGCCAGGGACATGATGGTGACGAATTCCACTGGAAATATGGCGACTATTCCGATTTGAGCTACCAGGATTATGCAGTTAAGTATGGTTTCGATTATTCGACAGGTGTAAATAAAGGATATGATGAATCATGGGGTCCACGTTTGGATGCCGGCTTAAAGATCAGCCAGTTCGATAGCAATGGGGAGTATGTGGACTGGGTTTCACGTCCAAACAATGTGAAGGATTTCTTCCAGACAGGCCTTTCAATGAACCACGTAATTTCTGTCCAGTCGAAAGGCGAAAAGGCAACAACCCGCGCCTCGCTTTCTTTCCGCGATCAAAAAGGTACTGTTCCTAATACTGACCAGAAGAGATATTTAGGACAGATTAATACGGATATGAAATTAAACAAATATGTATCTTTCAATTTGTCGGCTAACTATACTCGTACAGAAAGTGATAACATTCCAGGACAGGGCTATGGCGGCAACAACCCTATCAACTCGCTCATTGCCTGGTCGGGACGTCAGATCAATATGCAGTCGCTGAAAGCAAACTGGGACCAACGTGACGGCAATGGTAAGTATACCTATTATAACTGGATCGACGATTATCACATGAACCCTTATTTTACAGTCAATGTAAATACCAATAGTTTGCAGCGTGACCGTCTTTTCGCTAAGTCTTCTTTATTCTTCCAGCCTTTCGAATGGTTGAAGTTTGAAGGCCGTTTCGGTATGGATTATTATAATATACAGACTTTCGAACGTCATTTCTTTGACCGTAGCGATTATGATGAAGGAGCATTCTACCAGCAGACTACCAAGAATACAGAATTGAATGCCGATTTCATTGCAACTGTTAATAAACCCTTTGGCGATTTCAACCTGAGTGGTATCCTTGGTGCCAACTATCGTGATTTGAATAATGAAAATCATCGGATAGGAGCTAATGCATTAACAGTGCAGGGTGTTTATACAATGGCAAACAAGAAAGGTGATGCTGTAGCAACAATGGGACATAGCCATATCCGCTCGAACTCTGTTTATGCGAATCTTTCGCTGGGTTGGAGAAGCCAGTTATACTTGGATGCCAGTGCACGTAACGACTGGAGTTCAACAATACACGATTCATTCTTCTATTCTTCGGTAAGTTTGAGTTGGATACCGACTGCCTCTTTTGAAAGCCTGCAGAATGACATATTTACATTCTGGAAGCTGCGTGGCGGTCTTGCCCAAATCGGTTCTGCTACTTCGGCTTATCGTAACAGTTATTATTACTATGCGGAAAACGCTTCTTATAATGGTGTTTCACAGATGTATCAAAGTTATGTATATCCTAATTTCGACCTGAAGCCTAAAAGTATTACAACCTGGGAAATAGGTACCGAAGTCGGTTTATTCGATGACCGCCTGCATTTTGACCTGGCTTATTACCAGAAGCAAACAAAAGACCAGATCCTGCAGGTAAGCACTTCTAATGTTGTCGGTTTCTCCGCCATGTTGGTAAATGCTGGACGAATTGATAATAAAGGTATTGAACTTCAAGTAAAAGGCGATATTATCCGTGGAAAGAAACAGGGCGACTTCAACTGGAGCTCTACATTGAACTTTGCTAAAGACAAGAGCAAGGTTGTCGAATTATACAAAGATCCTGAAACTGGCGAATCTTTATTGAATACCTATGGAATCGGCTGGGCATGGGGCATTGCCACCCAGGCTCGCGTAGGCGAGAAATGGGGCGCACTTATCGGAACAGGCTACGCACGTGTGGATGAAGACGATGTAAAAGCCGGGATCGCTACGCCCGACCAGATTGGTGCTGTCAAGTTATATGAAAACGGTACTCCTCAAACAAAAGCTTCTGCAGTAATCGGTAATGTAACTCCCGATTTCCTTATGGGATGGAGGCATGACTTCAATTATAAGAACTTTGGTTTCGGATTCCTGTTAGACCTGCGTATCGGAGGTGATATATGGTCGCAAACGATGGCGCATTCATACGGTGCCGGTGTCGCTAATGTGACTGCCGAAAATGGCATCCGGGAACGTTACGTTGTTGGAGGTAAGGACGTTGCAACCGATGAACGTTTTGTAATACCGGACGCAAACGGACATTATAAGACAAACGACTTTGAAACGAATGCCTATACATGGTTTAATTCAAACGGTTCCGATGAAACCTATACATTCGATGGCTCATTCCTGAAACTTCGTGAAGCATATATTTCTTATGAAGTACCTAAATCGTTCTTGCGGAAAGCACGTTATTTCAGCCGTGCAACAGTTTCTGTGATCGGTAATAACCTGGCATTACTTTGGGTTCATTCTTCCAATAAAATGCGTTTGGATCCTGAAACAGGCGGTGTATCGAGCGATAGCCGTGGTATGGGTTTCGAACAAGCTGCTATTCCGAGCTCACGTAGCATCGGTATTAAATTAGGTCTTACGTTTTAATTGCATAATTGATTGAGTTATGAAAAATAAATTTAAAATATGGGCATTCTCATTCGTGATGATTGCTACCGGATGTACCGGCTCGTTTGATGAAATCAACACAAATCCTGATGCATATACAGAAGTCCCTTTTACGAACATGCTGGCGAATGTATTGCGCCGCACCGGCGAGCAATGGGGAAGCGAACTGGATATTGCCCAATGGGCAGGCTATGTTTCAGAGATACAGTACCTGAACAATTATGGCGGATATACCCCGCCAAACAACACATATGGCAACCGCTGGTATCATTCCTATTATGGAAATGTACAGTTGCAGGATATCCTTGACCGGACAGAAGAAAACCAGGAGGGAAACAAAAACATGCGTAACGTATGCAAGGTTATCCAGAACTATCTGATGTTTATGTGTACCGATACCTTTGGCGATATTCCTTACTCGGAAGCATTTAAGGGCGCACCTGAAAAAGGAAGTGTAATGAAAACTCCTTTCGATCCGCAATCGGAAATTTATCCGAAGATCCTGGCAAACCTGAAAGAAGTTGCCAACAGTTGGGCTACCGGTCTGGGAGACGATAAACTGGGTGACGGCGATTTCCTGTTTGAAGGCGATGTTGCTAAATGGCAAAAGTTCTGCAACTCCCTGCGTTTGCGTATCGCTATGCGTATTTCCGGAGTTTATTCCGGATCGCAGGCTATCGTAGAAGAAATCCTGAATAATCCGTCAACTTATCCTTATATCACGGATTGCAAAGACAATGCTTATTTCTGGTGGCAAGGTTTTGGCGACTATTATGAACGTTATTATAATAATTTCCGTACCCGCAACGACGATGGTATATCGGAAATCTTTATCAACCATTTGAAGAAGATGGAAGACCCGCGTATTGCCGTTTACGCCAAGCCCGCTAAATCGGATGGAGAATACCGCGGATTTGAGAACGGGGCAAAGAACGATCCGATATCGCGTGACGATATTTCACGCATCGGAGCCAAGTTTCGTGAAGACCCTGCCGGTTTCTCTGTCTTCTACCGTGCTTGCGAAAACTATTTCATGATGGCTGAAGCTGCGCTGAATGGCTGGAATGTCCCGATGACGGCAGCCGAGGCTTATGAAAAAGCAGTACGTTTATCTATGGAAGATAACGACATTGAGGATGCCGATGCAGATGCTTACCTGGCAGGTAAAGGAAAATGGGACGGCTCTTACAGTTGCCTGTATTTCGAATGGTGGGTTTCTTTGTTTAAAGAAAGCATGGAAGCATGGTCGCTTTACCGCCGTACAGGTTATCCGACTTATATCCATACGGCAAAGGCTGCCGATGGCGTAACGCCACAGTATCCAGGTGCCCGTTCTGTCTATGCAGGCATACATAACGATGTACCTTTCCGTTTCCCATATCCTGAAAACCAGTTTAATTATAACAGGGCAAATGTCGAAGCTGCTTCTGCCGGCATACAGGATTATGTATGGGGCAAACAGATGTGGTGGGATACACGTACGGATGTGAAATAATTGCTAACACTTTTTTATTTAATGATTATCCGCATGATGTCCGTTGATTTATTGAACATCATATGAATGTTT
>JAJPZM010000318.1 GCA_021204335.1 Parabacteroides sp.
AAGGCATCCTTTTAGGACACCTTCTTTTCTTGTATTAATTGAATACGGGAATTATTTTCCTGTTGAATAACTCTTATTCAGTAAGTCGATTAACTCGTTAGTTATATCATAAGCATCACCGGCCAATAAAATATTGTCTTCTGCCGTATTACTGAAAATCACCTGGTATCCTTTATCTTTATTATACACTTTCAGTTTAGAAACCACTGTGTCGCGAAGTTGCTCATTCAGTTTCTGGCGTTCCATCAGCAAATCCTGTGACAGTTTTGTATCCAAATCTTTCAACTCCTGTTCCTTTTTCATCAGACGCTGCTGTTCCTGTTCTGCTCTTTCGCGGGTAAGGAATGCGTTATTCTCTATCTTACGATAAAATTCCTGTACCTCGGTCTGCAGGTTACGTGCCTGCTGCGATACGTTAGCGCGCGAATTTTCTTCTTTTTTCAGGAGCTGTTCGTTCAGATCCTTGAAGTAGTTATAATTAAGCAAAAGCGAATCGACGTTGACATAAGCAATAGGAAGTAAATTTGTGGTATCACCTTCTCCAGATGCAAATGTTTTTGAAACTGTTGATTCTTTCTTGTCGGAGAATTGCATAACGAACAATATCACGACAGCCACCGCGAGCACACCATTAATTACGTAGTTAATGTTCTTCATAAAGTGTAAATTAAATCCTTATTTTATTCTTCTATTTCTTTCATTCTGTCATACAGATTCTTTTGCTTCGCCTGTTCACGATCTTGCGTCTTTGCGCAATGTATACCTTTCTTACCCAGTGCTCTGTTACCGCCTACATGTGTGTTAGGGAACCTTCCACCCTTTTTGAACAACACTTTTACAGAGAGTAATACAACACAAATAACAAGAATTATGACCGTAAGCAATATCGTTGTAAGCATTTCCTCTATATTTGTGGACGCAAATATAAGAGTTTAAGTGAATACATAGTATCTTTTTGGTATTTAATTCTACTTTTTTTCATACACAGCTCTGAAAACGATCGTATTATTAACTATATAGTAACAACTATAATATATTGTAACATTATGAAGATTACTGATTTAAAACCTGAAATCGTTTGGAAGTTCTTCCATCAGGTAACCCAAGTGCCCCGTCCTTCAAAGAAGGAAGGCAAAATGATCCAGTATCTGGAATCGTTCGCTAAAGAGTATAAAATCGCCATAAAGAAAGATGCCGCCGGAAATATCCTGATGTCGAAACCGGCCACTCCGGGTAAAGAAAATCTGCCGGTTGTCGTTCTTCAATCGCACATGGATATGGTGTGCGAGAAAAACAACGGTACCGTACATGATTTCGACAACGATCCGATCGAAACGATCGTTGACGGTGACTGGCTGAAAGCCAACGGCACAACGCTCGGTGCCGACAACGGAATCGGTGTGGCTGCCGAACTGGCCATCCTGGCTTCCGACGATATCGAACACGGGCCGATCGAATGCCTGTTCACAGTAGACGAAGAAACGGGTTTGACCGGCGCCAAGGCATTGGAAAAAGGATTCATGACAGGTGAAATCCTGTTGAACCTCGACAGCGAAGACGAAGGCGAAATCTTTATGGGTTGTGCTGGTGGAAAAGATACACAGGCTGAATTCTACTATAATCCGCTTAACACTTCACCCAATCTGCAATACTTCATTATTGATGTAAGAGGTCTGAATGGTGGGCATTCCGGTGGAGAGATTCACAAAGGGCTGGGAAATGCCAATAAGATACTGGCTCGCTTCCTTTATATAATGCAACAGAATTTCGATTTCACACTTTGTTCTATCGACGGAGGTAATCTGCGTAATGCCATTGCACGCGAAGCTCATGCAATAGTTGGTCTCTATCCGGAAGACAAAGAAAAAGTACGTGTTATGTTGAATCACTTTGCTGCCGATATTGAAAACGAGCTGAAGCATGTCGACCCCAATGTTCTATTAACAATGGAATCAGTAGAAAGACCGGCGACACGTATCGATAACGAAAGAACCCAACAACTGATCTACGCATTACAGGCCTGCCCGCACGGTGTGATCGGCATGAGCCACGATATAGAAGGTCTGGTGGAAACTTCCACCAATCTGGCATCAGTGAAAATGAAGGAAGGCAACATCATCCTTGTCGGAACCAGCCAACGCAGCTCCATTGAATCATGCAAGATCGCTGTTGCAAACCAGGTAGCTGCAACATTCCTGCTAGCAGGAGCTAAAGTAACTCATGGCGACGGTTATCCGGGATGGGCTCCTAATCCGAACTCTAAAATTCTGAAGGTCGCTCAGGAAACCTACAAACAGCTGTTTAATAAGGATGCAAAGATCATGGCTATCCACGCCGGATTGGAATGCGGATTGTTCCTCGAAAAATATCCTAATTTGGATATGATTTCTTTTGGACCGACATTAAGAGATGTTCACTCTCCGAACGAACGCATCGAAATTAAGACTGTCGGCTTGTGGTGGGCTCATCTTTTGGAATTATTAAAAAGCATACCGGCAAAATAAAATCCAATATTATACGTTATAAAAAGAGGATTAACACTTCAACCGTGTTTTCCCTCTTTTTTATGTTAATGCCTTCAAACTTTCTTTATAAATAGTTTGTTTATTGAGAAACAAGAACACAAAGGCATACATTTTAACAATTAAAGAAAATGAAAAGAATAACCGCCCCACTGCTGATCATATTCACTTTGCTACTCAGCCTGTTGGTTGGATGCGACGGATTGGACGAAAACTATTCGACCAACCCGAATCACCGGCTGAGTTTTTCGATGGATACATTATCATTTGATACTGTCTTTACCACCGTCGGTTCAGCTACCAGACAATTCATGGTTTACAACAGAAACGATGAACCACTGAACATCGAGAAAATATTGCTGGCTGCTCCTGCAAGCAGCGGATTCCGCATAAACGTAGACGGAAGAAAAGGTGACCAGTTCGATAATATCAGAATTGCCGCCAAAGACAGCATGTATGTACTCGTTGAAGTAACGGTAAATCCGAATGGAAAAGACCAGCCATTACTGATCCAGGATTCTGTACTCTTTTCTGTAAACGGAGTGAGACAGACGGTTTTACTGGAAGCCTGCGGCCAGGATGTAAACCTGATAAAAGGCGGAGTTACCTTAACTTCAAATACAACATTGACAGCCCAACGTCCCTATTTGGTGTACGACAGCCTGATAATCGACGAGGGAGTAACGGTCAATATTGAAAAAGGTACAACTCTCTATATGCACGACAAGGCAAAAATCATTGTAGGCGGAACGATCATAGCCAACGGAACCGGCGAAAAGCCAATTGTATTCCGGGGCGACCGTCTGGACTTCATTTTAAATGACGTATTGCCTTACGACCGGACACCGGGACAGTGGGGAGGTATTTTCTTTAAAAGCGATAGCTACAACAATATATTCAATCATGTTATCGTACGCAATGGAAGTACAGGTGTTACCTGCGAAACATCCGACCCGGAAAAGTCCAAGCTAAAGATCAACAATTCGCAGTTTACAAACATGGATGGCAATGTCTTTACAGCCATAAACAGTAATGTGGAAGCTGCAAACAGTGAGTTTTCAAATGCCACGATAGATGTTGTCCTATTAGCGGGAGGTAAATATAACTTTATCCATTGTACCATTGCAAACTACATGTCGTTGAAAGAGCGGCATTCAACTCTCAAACACGAAGAAAGCAGTTATACATTACGTATATTAGATAATGTAACCGTCAATAAAGCCGGTCCGTATACTTTATCGCAGGCCTATTTCGACAATTGCATAATCGACGGCAATCATGCTGCTGCAAATAATCTGGAGACAGGAGAATTGCAAATAGCGGAAAATGAAGATATAACCGTTAAACTAAGAAGTAATGATTTCAACTACCGGTTTAATCACTGTGTTATAAAACTGAAAAAGATTGAAAGCGACAACTTCAAAGACGTCATCTTCATCACAGAAACAGATGAAAACAAGATGGAATACCGAATGACCGGCGGTGATAAGAATAAATATATGTACGATTTCCGCCCCGATAAGGAGACAACTCCCGGCGTTGGGAAAGCGGATCTCTCTACCAGCCAGAAATATCCGACAGACCGTTACGGCGTGAATCGTCTGACTAATAATACACCCGACATCGGAGCGTATGAATATGTACCCAAAGAAGATGAAGAAGAAGAAAAATAAATAATTATGATCAGAACCTTAACTGTCATTTTTTACTTTCTGATATTCGTCACGCTGCCGGTCGGTGCGCAAACCGATTTCAGGGTGATGAGCTACAACGTCGAGAACCTGTTCGACACCGAAGATAATCCGGCGAAGAACGACAATGACTTTCTCCCGTCAGACAATCATCATTGGACGCGAAACCGCTACTACCATAAGCTACAACAAATAGCCAAAGTAATCAGTGCCGCCGGCGAATGGAGTACGCCTGCTTTAGTCGGTCTTTGCGAAGTGGAAAACGACTCCGTATTGATCCACCTGCTCAGCCGGACACCGCTAAAACATCAACAATACCGTTACTGCATGACGCATGGTTCGGACAGCCGGGGCATAAACACCGCCCTGCTCTATCAGCGGGACAAGTTCGGATATATAGGCCACTACGAACATCCGGTCGTTTTCACCCGCAAACAGCACAAGCAAACCCGCAATATCCTGCATGTGTGGGGGAAACTCCTTACGACCGACACGCTGGATGTATTCGTTTGCCATCTCCCATCCCGCTACGGCGGCGAAAAAGAAAGCGAAGCAGACCGTTTCGATGCCACCCGCACTTTACGGAATCTTTGCGACTCCTTGATGTTAACCCGTTCAACTCCTCAAATACTGATTATGGGCGACTTCAACGACACGCCTGAAAATGCCAGCCTGACGGAAATCCTTGCTGCCGACC
>JAJPZM010000064.1 GCA_021204335.1 Parabacteroides sp.
GAAGAATGAAAGTGAATGAATCAAAATACAAGCTTGTTGTAAACCATGTAATTGACGGCATTAACAATAGTACCTATAAAAAAGGCGATTGGATCCCTTCAATAAATGAATTCAGAAAAAATTACAACTTATCGAGAGATACGGTTTTTGCAGGATTAAGCGAATTGAAGTCGAAAGGCATTATCGATTCTAATCCGGGAGTCGGCTACTATGTGACCAGTACCCGCATATCGCATAAGCATAATATTTTTCTTCTGTTTAACTAGTTCAATGAGTTTAAAGAAGACTTATATAATTCATTTATGGAATCTATCGGTAAAACGGCGACCGTCGATATATATTTCCATAATTATAACCGGAAAGTATTTGAAACGCTTATTAATGACGCAAACAATAAATATACAACCTATGTGATAATGTCCGGTAAATTTGCAGGCATAGATCCTTTACTGCAAAGTTTATCCGGTAATGTATTCCTTCTGGACCACTTCCATCAAGAATTAAAAGGAAAATACCCTTCGGTATCCCAGAACTTTGAAAAAGATACGTACGAGGCACTGGTTTACGGTTTGCCTTATATAAGAAAATACCGACATATCATTATGGTTCAAAGAGATGAAAAAGAGCCTATCGAACGGTATAACGGCCTATACAAATTTTGCAGCGATTACAAATTTACTCACGATTATATCAGTAATTTAAAAGACAGAAAAATAAATAACGGAGAAATATATATGATCGTAAACGATCGCGATTTAGTAGATCTCCTAAAGCAAGCGGAACAACAAAATTTTACACCCGGCAAAGATTTCGGCATTATTTCTTATAATGATACGCCATTAAAAGAAATATTAGCAGGCGGTATTACAACTTTATCTACCGATTTCAAGTTAATGGGACAAACCATGGCTTCACTCATCAATAAAAAAAGCGTTGAGACGATTGAAAATCCATGGAGATTGAATGTTAGAAGCTCTTTATAAAACTATCGTCCGCAGATAATCACGTAAAATGCTCCTGGCGGTATTTAGACGGAGTCATCCCGTATGCCTGTTTGAATACCGTACTGAAATAACGCTGGTTCGTGAAGCCGGCCCTTTCCGAAACTTCTAACAAGCTGATATCCTTATCGGCCAACAGCTCCATTACCTTCATCATCCGGAACTTATTGATATAGTCGCCGATGCTGGAGCCTGTCAACGCCTTTAGCTTATTATACAAGGAAGCCCGGCTCATGGCCATTTGCGCAGCCACAAAGTTTACGTCCAACTCCGGGTTATCCAGATGATCGCCGATCAACGCGTTCAGCCTTTCCATAAATTGCTCATCCGCATTGCTGATCGTGTCTTCTTTTGGCGAGACGACCGCCACTTTCTCCTTATAGCGCTGTTTAACAGCCTCCCTGTTCTTTAACAGGTTACGAACGATGGCCAGCAAAAACTCCAGGTCGAACGGCTTCGCCAGATAAAAGTCCGCCCCCTCTTTATAGCCTTGCACCGTACTGTCCGGATCAGTCCGCGCAGTCAACAAAACAACCGGGATATGACTGACGGCCAGGTTTTCTTTCAGCTGCCGGCATAACTCAAAACCATTCATCCGGGGCATCATTACATCGCTGACAATTATATCCGGAGAATAGCGCAAGGCCATATCGAGGCCCACTACCCCGTCTTCAGCCACATAGACCTGTCTGAAATACTCCTTTAATGCCCCTTTCAGATAATCGCGCAGTTCCGATTCGTCCTCCACCACCAGCACAGAGTATTTCTTTACCGGATAATCAATAGCCATCTCTACCTTTTCGACAGGAGAGGCTAGCAATTCATTCAGATAAGAACCGGCAGCGATTAAAGCCGTTTTGTTATTCAACGGAAGCTCAAAAAAGAATGTAGCCCCTTTCTCCGGATTATTGACCGTACCGATCCGGCCTCCGTGCATTTCGACCAGCAGGCGGGCATACGACAAACCGATCCCCGTCCCTTTCCGGTCGTGCATACCCTGATAAAAGCGATCAAATAACCGGGAGATATCTACATTTGCCAAACCGATGCCCTGGTCGGCCACAGCTACTCGTACACGATTATCTTCCAGCCGGGATATCAAAGTTATACATGCGCCTTCATCACTGAATTTCAATGCATTCATAATCAGATTCGATAAAACGATCTCGCACTTTGCCGCATCGAACGGGACATTTCCTACCGCCTCATCCAACTGATATTCCAGGCGGATGTTTTTATTCTGCAATTCCCCACCGAACGCATCCGCTACCTGCCGTAACCATTCATTCAGATTGTACGACCCAATGGTAAGCGTTTCCGCCCCTGTCTCCATTTTACGGACATCGAGCACCATATTGATGATATCCTTTACCCGGCGGACCTGCTTCAACATATCGGTCAACAACCTGTAATGGTCCGTATTGCTTACCTCACCCGAGTTCAGCAACCGTTTAAGCGGAGAATATATTAATGTAAGAGGCGCGCGAAGCTCATGGTTAAGATTGATTAGGAAACGGATTTTCTCCTCATACGTCCGCTGCTCGTGTTCTTTCATAGCCCAGATCATCTTATTTTTCTGTCTTCTCATCATCAGCCAGAAATAAAGGACACACCGGCCAGCACAAACAACAGACTGATGAACCGAAACCAGCCGGTCCGCCACCAGGGAGGCGTAACCTCTATGGAAAGTAATTTGACAGGTGTACTCCAATCGCCGTTCTTCTTATTACAGGACACCCATACCTCGTAGGAACCGACCGACAGTGAGTGGAAAGCAAGGGCATGATTCGGTGATTCTATCATCTCTCCCTGGAAACCTTTTATATAATAGCGATAATGTTTCTTTCGCATCAGGTCATTTTCCCTGACGATCACTTTGGCTATCAATGAGGTATAATTCCAGGGAACAGCGATCGAATTTCCCTTCCGGCCGACCAGCGCTCCCGCGGAAGCCCCGTTCAGCGTAACATCCAACAGCCGGATCACCGGATCGGGATTCTCTGAAAAAGGGAGATTGTTACTGATGCGCACAAGTCCTGTCACGCCCGGCATATAGATATCTCCCGAACGAGTGATAAGAGGTGATTTCTCGACATATTCATTCGCATATACACCGTCGGATTCGCCGAACATCATTATTTTCCGGTCTTCGTGCGTATAAGCAAACAGCCCGTTATGCGTTCCAATCCACAAACGCCCCGAACGATCGAACCCTAAAGAGTTAATACCCCGGAAACGGTCGTTTTCGATAGCTGTCAATGTTTTGCTCACCGGGTCATAGCAGAATAAACCGGCGGCAGTTCCGATCCAGAAGTTTCCCTGCACATCTTTGCAGGCAGCCGAGATAATACCGACAGAATCAGCCGAAGTATAAATAGGACGAAGCAAATTCTTTGAATAATCCAACTCGAACAAACTGCTCTCTCCACGAAGATAACAAACATCCGGCTCACACGCGACCAGACAGGTAGAAGCAAAACATTCTTCCTTGCCTTCTACCTGGACGGATGTCAGCTTTCGCGTCGATTGGTCATATAAATAAACACTATCAGCCAACAGGTAGAAACGGCTTTTATCCAAACGAAACAAATGAACGGATTTACCGGTTTTAAATAAGAAATTATGCTTTTCTTCATCCATTACAGGATACTCCCTATTGCTTCCGGTTTCTTTATTGAACAGGTATAATCCTTTTCCGAAGCTGGAATAAAGTAATTCAGAATTAGTATATCCTATGATAGAGACTACTTTGGAGGGATAAGTGGACGGGTAATGACGAAAACATCCGGTATGTGGTTCCAGGCGATTAATCCCGCCTCCGTCCGTTCCCAGCCAGATCACAGAATCGTGGTCCTCATACATACCAACAACTGTCTTATCGCTTAGCCCATGAATGGAATTCAGAACAGCGTCGCGATAAGTCTGTATATAAATTTCTTTCATACCGATCAGTCCGCCTCTGATACTTCCGGCCCATATATTATTATTAGGATCATTATACAAACACCAAAAGGAAGCGACCGGAAGCGAAGATAATTTACCCGGAGCATGTTCAATTACATTAACCTCCCCGCTGGCCGGATCATACACATTGATGCCGCCTCCATCCGTAGCCAACCAAAGTTTGCCATCCCGCTCTTTTATATCCAGGATGACATCGTTGGATAATTTCCCGGGAGATTTCAAATGGCAAAAAGGGACTCCGTTTGAATCATACCCGACCAGCCCTTTTCCATAAGGAGAGACCCACAGGCTACCGGAAGAATCTACCCATAGAGCTGCGATCTGGAAATCCCGGACAAAAGGAGAACGCCTCAAACACCTATTCTTTACAGAACACTCCCATAAGCCATTCCAGCGGGAAGCCAATAACACCACACTATCCTTTGTATTATACATGCAAGCCTTTTCAAAAGAAAAAAACAGCTCCTTCATCCGAATGATAGGGCAATGATACGATCTGCCTATCGGCATACCTGTATTTATAGAATGCTCCTCTCCCGAAAAACAAGAGGCCGTCTTCTACAAAAATAGAAGAATGAACAGTTACAGGATGCCCCTCAAAAGATACCGGAATAAAATAGTCATTTTTTCCGGTCATACAGGGCAAGTCCTTTGGCAGTAGATACCCATAAATTAAATAAAGAATCTTCTACCAGAAAGTTTATCTCGTTATCCGGAAGGGAATTTGGATTTTTCTTATCGTGATAATAATTTACAACCCGTTCCCGGTCGAAGTTATTCAGCCCGAAGTGGGTACCAATCCAGATCAAACCTTTATGGTCGGTCAACACACATCTCACCATAGACTCTGATAATCCGTCTTTCAGTGAAATCTGTTTAAAATAATACTCCGGCGCAGCTATTGCGACAGTAATACAATAGAAAAAGAGAAAATTATATA
>JAJPZM010000307.1 GCA_021204335.1 Parabacteroides sp.
TATTCTTTGCGATGGGCTCATCCTGGATCTTCTTATTTTAATATGTATAATAATGCCTGATTTGTCTTTCAGTTGTTCGAACTGTAAAGCCTTTGCAAAGTCTTTGTTATAGCTTTCGATGGAAACGGGATTACCGAAAAGGGTCGAGAGGTGCGAATAAGTCTTCAGGGAATCCTGGCTCATCCATAATTGCGAGTTTTGCATAATGGTCTGCTGCAATGCCTGATTCAGATCCGAAACAATCGCTTTCTGTGCTTCCGAGTAATTATGGAAGCCGAAGCTGAATGACA
Source organism: Parabacteroides sp. (assembly GCA_021204335.1). Taxonomy (GTDB): domain Bacteria; phylum Bacteroidota; class Bacteroidia; order Bacteroidales; family Tannerellaceae; genus Parabacteroides. Next base: position 291 of record JAJPZM010000307.1, read on the forward strand.
ATACAAGCAGGCAGGTTGTGAATAATACCGATAGATTTGCTGCCAATCGTGTGTTCATCGTTTTTCTTTAATTAACGCCCGAAGATACAGATTTATTGCAAATCGAACCTTTCTTTATCAACGCAATTTGTGTGAAATAGCTGAAATAACAGGATGTCATGCAAATGTCAGATAAATGTCAGACAGATGTATGCCAATTATTTATGATGTCGCTTCTCGGGCTCTCTGCTTTTGCTTCCGGATAAATCAAACAATATATTTATATGAAGAAGATCGTTTGTTTTTGTGTGGTGGGATTACTTGCCGGAAATATCGGAGTGCATGCCCAGGTACAAAAAGAGGAGGTGAAAAGTAATGCAGCGGATTCGTTGGCATACCAGCGGGAGGTTGAACTTTCGGAAGTGAGCGTGGTTGCCGCCAAGCCGCTGATAAAGGCGGAAGTGGACAAGACGGTTTATAATATATCCGATGATCCTGATTCGAAAACGAATACATTGCTCGAAATGCTTCGTAAGGTGCCGTTCGTAACGGTAGACAGCAATGATAATATCAAAGTGAATGGCAGCAGCAGTTTCCGAATCTATATGAATGGCAAGCCGTCCGGCATATTGTCCAATAATCCGAAAGAAACGTTGCGAAGCATTCCTGCCCATACCATTAAAAAGATAGAGGTGATAACCGATCCCGGAGCACGCTATGATGCGGAAGGGGTGAGCGGAATACTGAATGTGATTACGAAAGGGGCGGAATTTGAAGGCTACAGTGCGGATCTGAATACGATGCTGATGAACAAAGTGCAGGTGGCAGGCGGCTATGCAACATTTAAATATGGTAAATTTTCCCTCTCTACCAATTATTCATTCAGTCATTATACGACTAAGATAAAGTCTGAATCTTTCCGCGAACAATATGGCGATCCGGCCGAAGTATATCTGAACCAGTCGTCATTCTAAAAGATAAATACGCCGGGACATTACGGTGGGTTGGAAGCCGGTTTCGAGATCGATTCATTGAATCTGATCACACTGTCCGGTTTTCTGAATAAGGGGCGTGATAAAAACAGGTCGAATGAATTTTATTCCATGGAAAGCTCCGGTCATATTCCTGTCTATACCTACGACCAGGCTCAGGATAATTATAATAACTGGGGAAACAGTTCGATCAAAGCGGATTATCAGCGCGGATTTAAACGAAATAAGAAAGAGATGCTTACATTATCATATCAGTATGATTACATGCCGAACGATGTAGACGCTTTTTCAACGCTGATTAATAAGGAAGGGGATTCTCCGTCGCTCGGTTATCTGGCGAACCACAACCACCAGTTCAATAAAGCCCGGGGAAAAGAGCATACTTTACAACTGGATTACATCAATCCTTTTACCAAAAGACATAGTGTGGAAGGAGGGTTGAAATATATCCGGAGAAACAATAACAGCCACGCAATCTCTGAAATGAAAGCGAATGAGACGGAGCAATGGCAACCTTCCTCTTTCCAACCGACGTTGGAATATGATCATCTTCAAAATATTATGGCTACTTATCTCGGATATACATTTAATAATAAACGATGGGGGCTAAACAGCGGGTTGCGGATGGAACATACCTGGCAGAATGTCGGCTACAAACAGGGTAATGGCAAGGATTTCGATTACAAGGCAACCGATTGGGTTTCCTCGCTGTCTCTTTCTTATAAGCTAAGTGATCACCATAATTTACGTTTGTCATACAATTTGCGTTTACGCAGGCCGGGTATCAATTATCTGAATCCTTATGTGCTGATCAACGGCGGAAGTATCCGGTATGGCAATCCTGAGTTGGAGTCGGAGAAGCATCATCGAATAATAATGACACATAGTTATTTTACTCCCCGGTTTAATATACAATCCACTCTTCTTTATGCCACGACAACTGCCGGTGTCGGTGAATATCAGTTCCTGGATGACAGGGATATTCTGAATTATACTTACGGGAACATCGAACAAGTAAAAGGTGTTGGAATGAGTACTTATATCGGTTATAATCCTTCCGCTAAAACAACCTTGTCGATGAATGGATACCTTTCCTATATCGATATGAGGGTGAATAAAGAGTATCGGGAATTACTGAATAATTTGAAGAATACAGGGCTGGCAGGTTCTTTGTTTGGTAATTTCTCCCAAAAGTTCGGTGACGGATGGCGGTTGGTCTTGTCCGCCGGCTGTGGAAGACAGGAAATTACTTTAGGTAAGCATCCCGAGCTGTTTTATACGTACGGTGGCTATATTTCCAAATCGTTCATGGGCGATAAGCTCACTGTGGCGCTCCGGGGACAGGCTTTCCTGCAACCTTACAGGAAAGCGAGCAGTAAACAAATTTATCCGGATTTCCGGTTGACGCAAAAAACAGCGTTATTATGAGAATACATTCGGTATTACAGTTAGTTACCGTTTCGGAGAATTGAAAGAGAGCCTGCGAAAGGTTGCACGTAGCATAACGAATGATGATCTGATGAAATCGGATAAATAAAATTTAGTACCTTTGTTCTCCTAAAAAGAAATAAGGTACGTGGAAGAATATCTGGATCAACTGAACGAAAATCAGCGTGAAGCTGTGGTTTACAACGAAGGAGCATCGCTGGTGATAGCCGGCGCCGGTTCCGGTAAGACCCGAGTGCTTACTTATAAGATTGCTTATCTGATGCATTTGGGGTTGCCGCCTCAGAGTATCCTGGCGCTTACGTTTACCAATAAGGCTGCGCGCGAAATGAAAGAGCGTATTGCTGCCGTTACCGGCGAGCAACTGGCACGCCGGCTGTGGATGGGGACTTTCCATTCGATCTTTTCACGTATCCTGCGCTATGAGGCGGAGCATATCGGATATCCTTCCAATTTTACGATTTACGATGCTGCCGATTCGAAGAGTCTGCTGAAAGCAATCATGAAGGAGATGCAGCTGGACGACAAAGTGTATCGCCCGGGGATGGTGCAAAGCCGCATTTCGAATGCGAAGAATGCATTGGTCACCTGGAAAGCTTACGAGCAGAGCAAGGAACTGATGCAGCATGATATCGATTCGAAAGTTCCTTTGATACGTGAAATTTATAAACGCTATCAGAACCGTTGCCAGCAGGCGGGGGCGATGGATTTCGACGATTTATTGCTGCAAACGAATATCCTGTTCCGCGATCATCCGCAGGTGTTGGAGAAATATCAGAACTTCTTTCAGTTTGTGCTTGTCGACGAGTATCAGGATACCAATTTTGCACAGCATCTGATTGTTCGCAAGTTATGCGAAAAGCATAGTCGTATCTGTGTGGTTGGCGATGATGCGCAAAGTATTTATTCCTTCCGGGGGGCGAATATCGATAATATATTGCAGTTTAAGAACCAGTATCCGGGATGCCGCATCTTCAAGTTGGAACGGAACTATCGTTCTACACAAAATATCGTGAATGCGGCAAACAGTCTGATCCATAAGAATAAGGAACAGATATTCAAGAATGTTTATTCGGAGAAGGAGCATGGCAGCAAGGTGCGTGTTTCCGCTTCTTATTCGGATTATGAGGAGGGATATGCTGTTGCTTCGCTGATTAATGATATGCGGATGCGTAAGAGTTATGAATACTCCGACTTTGCGATCCTGTATCGCACCAATGCGCAATCGCGTATTTTGGAGGAAGCTCTTCGTAAGAGAGGTATTCCTTATAAGATATACGGTGGTTTGTTGTTCTACCAGCGAAAGGAAGTAAAAGATATTATCTCGTATCTGCGCCTGATTGTGAATCCGCATGATGAAGAAGCTTTTAAGCGGGTCATTAACTATCCGTCGCGTGGCATAGGCGATACAACTGTCGGGAAATTGATCAATGCAGCTACCGAGAATAATGTGAGCCTCTGGACTGTATTGAACGCCCCGATCGATTACGCCTTGCCGATCAATAGCGGGACGGCGAAGAAGCTGAGTGATTTCCGCGAAATGATGGAGCGTTTTATCGAACAAAACAACCGTTTGTCGGCCGAAGAAATGGTGGCTATTGTCGTGAAAGAGAGTGGTATCGTAAGTGCGCTTTTCCAGGATCGTTCGGTCGAAGGGATCAGCAAGCAGGAAAACCTGCAGGAGTTATTAAAAGGTATTGCCGAGTTTTGCGAATTAAGGAGGGAAGAAGGTGTCGAGCAGGTTTCGCTGGCAGATTTCCTTTCCGAAGTTTCTTTGCTGACCGACCAAGATAACGATAAGGATGAACAGGCGAATAAGATAACCATGATGACGATGCATGCGGCGAAAGGGTTGGAGTTCAGGAATGTGTTTGTGGTCGGGCTGGAAGAGGATTTGTTTCCTTCGCAAATGGCCAAAGACAATCCGCGGGCGGTCGAGGAGGAGCGTCGCTTGTTTTATGTAGCGATCACCCGGGCAGAGGAAAACTGTGTGCTGACTTATGCTAAGAGCCGTTTTAGGAACGGACAAAGTGCGATGTGTTCGCCCAGTCGCTTCTTGAAAGATATTGATGTGCAGTTTTTGGAGCTTCCGGCCGATTCGTCGGCAGATGCTTTTGCGGCAGTTCGCGAACGCTATCAGTGTCCGGCATTTACTTCACCATTCCAGCAACCACGTGCGGCAGAGCCGAAAGAGGAAACAGAGACATTTATTTCACCTGTTGCCAAAGCTGCCCAACGGGGACGTTTGACAAAGGTCGATACAGCCGCTTCCAAACCAGCATCTTCATCAGCTCCCGCATCCGACCTTTCCGGTTTGCCTGTTGGGGCTAAAGTGCGTCACGACCGCTTCGGAGAAGGAGAAGTGATTGCTATCGAAGGCGATGGCGGAAATGCCAAAGCCACAGTCGCTTTCACCCACTTCGGCCAGAAGCAGTTGTTGCTAAAGTTTGCAAGGCTGACGGTGCTGTAATAGTTTGCTTATTTCTTAAATAATAAATATCTTTACTCCTCACTCCTCAAACTAGTATTATTATGGAACAGTTACAGATAATTCAAAATAAAATATATGAAATCAGAGGTGTAATAGTAATGTTAGACTTCGATTTAGCAGAGCTTTATGCAACAGAAACTCGTTTGTTGAAACGTGCAGTAAGACGCAATATAGACCGTTTTCCTAATGATTTTATGTTTGAATTAACAAAAGAAGAAGCTAATTCTTTAATATCCAGTAGGGTATCCCAATCTGGGACACCCCAATATAACTTTAGTGCTTATGCTCCTTTTGCTTTTACTGAGCAAGGTGTTGCTATGCTTTCCAGTGTTTTACGCTCTGACATAGCTATTAAAGTAAATATCAATATTATGCGTGCATTTGTTAGTATTCGTCAATATGTATTAACCAGCGATGTTAGAAATAAAGAAATTGATGAATTAAAGCAGCGCATCCAAGAACTGGAAAATCAAGGAAGTAAAGCTTTTGCTATGATTAACAGAATTGGAGATGAGACATTGGAAGCTATAAACGATCTTAGTGAAGATACCCGAAAAGAACTAGATGATATATATTTGGCGTTGTCACAATTAGCAGATAAACAAAAACTAATAAATAAGAATACGGAACGTAAGCCTATTGGTTTCATACATTATAAAGATAAAAAGGAATGAAAGGTGGACTTTTAGGCTGAAATATACGATTTTTACATGCAGAGGTGAAGGCCAATCTGTTGTTATGAATTATCTTTGCAGGGCAAAATAAAAATAAACCGAAGCAGAATGATCGATTTCAACGTAATACCTTCTCCCTGTTATGTGATGGAGGAGAAGTTGCTCCGTAATAACCTGGCGCTTATCAAAAGTGTGAAGGATCGTGCCGGAGTAAATATAATTCTTGCCTTTAAAGCCTTTGCTTTGTGGAAATCTTTCCCCATTGTGCGTGAATATATTCCGTATTCAACGGCTAGTTCGAAGTTTGAGGCGCAATTGGCTTTCGAGGAAATGGGCAGTCCGGCACATACCTATTCACCGGCTTACACCGAAGCTGATTTTCCGACCATATTAAAATACAGCAGTCATATTACTTTCAATTCTTTGTCGCAATTCGAACGGTTTTATCCGATGGTCGAGGCAGATGGGAATCGTGTCTCGTGTGGTTTGCGTATCAACCCTGAGTATTCTGAAGTAGAAACGGAATTATATAATCCTTGTGCCCCCGGTTCGCGCATGGGAATTATCGCAGACTTATTGGGAGATAAGCTGCCGGAAGGAGTGGAAGGCCTGCATTTCCATACACTTTGCGAATCGACTTCGTTCGACCTCGAAAGAACGTTGGGAGAAGTAGAGAAGCGTTTCGGCCGTTTCCTGCCGCACATCAAATGGCTGAACATGGGAGGCGGTCACCTGATGACAAGGAAAGATTATGATACGGAACACCTGATAGCATTACTTCATTCATTCAAGGCTAAATATCCTAATTTAGAGTTGATTATGGAGCCTGGAAGCGCTTTCGCATGGCAAACCGGATTCTTGTTGACGACGGTGGTGGATATCGTAGAGAACCATGGGATAAAAACTGCTATTATCGACGCTTCATTCACCTGCCACATGCCGGATTGCCTGGAAATGCCTTACAAACCGGCTATCCGTAATGCAACCGACCGGGTGGAAGGAAAACCGACTTACCGCATTGGCGGCAACAGTTGCCTGAGCGGTGATTATATGGGCGACTGGTCGTTTGACGAGCCGTTGAAAATAGGGGATAAGATTATCTTTGAAGATATGATTCATTATACCATCGTGAAGACGTCGATGTTTAACGGAATACCGCATCCGTCGCTAGCCCTGTGGAGCAAGGATGATAAGCTGATTGTATATCGGACTTTCGGTTACGAAGATTATAAAGGACGGAATAGTTGATAGTTGCCGGGGGATAATCGGCCGTTTTTGGGGAAAACAAGCAACTTTCCATTGTCAACTGTCAACTGTCAACCAAAAAAGTTGTAACTTAGCGCCCTCATTCTAAGCAGAAATAAATTAAGCGGATTAATATATGGGTATTTTTAGCTTTTTCAGTAAAGAAAAGAAAGAAACTTTAGACAAAGGGTTATCTAAAACAAAAGAAAATGTCTTTTCTAAGATCACCAGGGCTATTGCCGGCAAAAGCAAGGTCGATGATGAAGTATTGGATAACCTGGAAGAGGTACTTATTACTTCCGATGTCGGTGTAGACACAACGTTGAAGATCATTGAACGTATCGAAAAACGTGTGGCTCGCGATAAGTATGTAACGACACAGGAGCTGACAACGTTGCTGCGCGACGAAATTGCAACGCTGCTTACCGAGAACAATACGGAAGATGCTGAAAGCTTTACTTTACCGGAAGATAAGAAACCCTATGTAATCATGGTTGTCGGTGTAAACGGAGTTGGCAAAACAACAACGATCGGCAAACTGGCCTATCAGTTCAAGAAAGCCGGAAAGAGTGTTTGCCTGGGAGCTGCCGATACGTTTCGTGCCGCCGCCGTCGAACAGCTGGTTATCTGGAGCGAGCGCGTAGGCGTGCCTATCGTAAAGCAGAAAATGGGTTCCGATCCGGCTTCTGTGGCATTCGATACGCTCAGTTCGGCGAAGGCAAATGGTGCCGATGTCGTTATCATCGATACGGCAGGTCGTTTGCATAATAAGATAAACCTAATGAACGAGCTTACCAAAATCAAGAATGTGATGAAGAAGGTTATTCCCGATGCTCCTCACGAAGTCTTGTTGGTATTGGACGGCTCGACAGGGCAGAATGCCTTTGAACAGGCAAAACAGTTTACTGCCGCTACCGAAGTAAATGCACTTGCCGTAACCAAGTTGGACGGTACGGCCAAAGGGGGCGTAGTAATCGGTATTTCGGATCATTTCCGCATCCCGGTGAAATATATCGGTTTGGGTGAAGGCATGGAAGACCTGCAAGTCTTTAATAAAAAGGAATTTGTCAATTCATTATTTGGAGAATAATAATTTCAGATAAAAGTAACTTTCCCCTCTTGAGAGGGGGCAGGGGGGGGTGTGTTAAAGCTCGTTTTATGGCGAAACTATAACACACCCCTTATCCCCTCTCAAGAGGGGAATTAGTTACTATCAGTTTGTAAATATGAGAAAAAATAAAGTAGACATAATCACGCTGGGCTGTTCGAAGAATCTGGTCGATTCCGAGCAATTGATGCGCCAGTTTGTAGCAAATGGTTATAAAGTAGAGCACGATCCGCATAAGATAAACGGAGAGATCGTTGTGGTCAATACCTGTGGTTTTATTGGTGACGCCCAGGAAGAATCGATCAATATGATCCTGGAATTGGGTGAAGCCAAGAAGAAAGGGAAGATCGGTCAATTGTACGTGATGGGATGCCTTACCGAACGTTTCCTGGAAGATATGAAACAGGAATTGCCCGAAGTGGATCGTTTCTATGGCAAATTTAACTGGAAAGAACTTCTTGCCGATATTGGCAAGTCCTACCACAGGGAGTTGGCGTCCGACCGCGTCCTGACTACTCCGAAGCATTATGCCTATTTGAAAATAGCGGAAGGTTGCGACCGTACCTGTTCCTATTGTGCGATACCTATCAGTACCGGCCATTATCAGTCTCTGCCGATGGAAGAAATTGAAAACCAGGTTCGCCTGTTGGTTAAGCAAGGCGTGAAAGAATTCCAGGTGATTGCGCAGGATCTGACTTATTACGGGCTCGATTTATACAAACGATATGCCTTGCCGGAACTGGTAGAGCGCCTTTCGGATATTCCGGGCGTGGAATGGTTGCGCCTGCATTACGGATATCCTTCCCACTTCCCTTATGATTTGCTGCGGGTGATGCGCGAACGAGAGAATGTCTGCAAGTACATGGATATCGCTTTGCAGCATATCAGCAACCCGATGTTGAAGAAGATGCGCCGCAATATAACAAAGGAAGAAACGTATGCTTTGATACAACGGATGCGTGAGGAAGTCCCCGGTTTGCATCTGCGGACTACTTTAATGGTCGGGCATCCGGGCGAAACCGAACAGGATTTCGAAGAATTGGTGGAGTTTGTAAAGAATGTCCGTTTCGAGCGTATGGGCGCTTTCGCCTACAGCCACGAAGAAGGCACTTATTCCTTCAAAAACTATACGGATGATGTCCCCGCCGAAGTGAAACAGGAGCGTTTGGATTACCTGATGCGGATACAGGAACGCATCTCCGCCGAGATAAATGAAGCAAAAGTAGGGCAGACTTTCAAAATAATTATCGACCACGAAGAAGAAGATTGCTACATCGGCCGCACCGAATTCGACTCTCCGGAAGTCGATCCGGAAGTTGTTGTTTTTAAACAACTATCACTAAATCCGGGAGAATTCTATAACGTAAATATCGAAGAATCACAGGCTTTTGACCTTTACGGAAAAGTGTTGCTTTGATATAAAAACCATTAATAAGTTTGTCTGTTAACAAGAAAATAACTAATATCGCTGCTGAATCTATTGACGAAGTAAGTATGAAAAACAAGGAACTGATTACAGAATTATCCGCAAAATTGGGTTGGACTTCACAAGAGGTGACAGAGATGCTCTCCGCTTTTAGCTCTATAGTCGGTTCGAAGTTAGTAGATACGGACTCCGTTTACCTGCAAGGATTCGGATTGTTTGAGATTAAAAAGAAAGCGGAACGCATCTCGGTGAATCCGGCAAATGGAAAACGCTACCTGGTTCCCCCCAAGCTGGTTCCTGTCTTTAAACCGGGAGCTACCGTGAAGTCAAAACTAAAAGAATTAAGCGATAATGAATAGTCGGCTAACAATACAAGATTTGGCTGGTTTATTAGCCGAACGAACCGGGAAAGACAAAGCCAGTGCAGAACTGTTTCTGAAAGAGTTTATTGCCGTTGTCTCGCAAGGCGTATTCACCGATAAGATCGTAAAGGTAAAGGGACTCGGTACTTTTAAGGTTGTTCTGGTGGAGAAGCGCGAGAGTATCCACGTAAATACCGGAGAACGTTTTTTGATACCGGCTCATTATAAATTTTCCTTTCTTCCCGATAAGGAATTGCGCGAATTGGTCAACAAGCCTTTCTCTTTCTTTGAAACGACGGAGTTGAATGAAGAAGTAGACTTCAAAGAACTGGACGTCTTGACGGAAGTAGAAGATGATAAGGAAACGGAAGATGAATCGGTCGAAGAATTAATCCCCGAAACCGAAGAAAAGATAGAAATAACGGCAGAGGAAAAGGTCGAAGTCGTAGAACAGACTGTCTCCGAAACTGAAACATCGGAACCGGAAGTTACGGAAGATCCATTGCCCGATGAACCCCAGGAAACAAATACAGAGGAAACCCCGGAATCTCCCCAGGAAGAAATCACCGAAGAAGAACTTCCCGAAGAACCTGTCACTGAACCTCAGGAAGCACCTCAAGCATCTTCTTTATCCAATAACTTCCCGGATACCGATTTCCAGTTTGAAGATGAAGAACCAACCCTTTCCCCTTGGGTAAAAAGGCTGGTTGTCATTGGTATTTTGCTCCTTGTTGCAGGCGGAAGTACGTTTTTATATATCCACCGAAGTTTCTTTTTAGGCCCTAATATCCCTTCTCCGGCATTGACGGGGCGGTCGTTGCCTAAAACGCCGGTTACTCCGCTCGATACCATTCCGGAAGAAAGGGACGGGTTGAATGAAGCCGACACGCTGGCAAACGATACGGTCGTCGTGGAGCCTGCTGTTCCCGCAACCCCTGCGACCGAACAGCCAGCGTCGACCCCGGAAGTCATTGCGAAAGTAAAAATAGAAACCGGCAGCCGTCTGACCTTGATTTCCCTGGAGTATTACGGCAGCAAAATCTTTTGGGTCTACCTTTACGAATATAATAAAGCCGTCATAAAAGACCCGAATAATATTCCGGTAGGTACGGAAATCCTGGTTCCTGCTCCCGCGGTATATGGCATTGATAAACATAGCCGCGCTTCCGTCGAGAAAGCCGCTGCCCGCCAAACGGAGATCTTATCCGGAAATCTTTAAACAAATATCCACCGGTTTAAGTAAAATAAAACAAATAGTTCTTGTTAGGTTAGTATTATTTAACTGCAAAAGTGAAGGATACGAATTTAACATTTTTAATTTTGTGCAACCATAAAAATAAGGTAGAAACAATAATAATATAAATAAGAAAATCTATGAGTCAAACAGTAGACATTCGTGAGTTGAATGAACGAATTGAGAGTAAAAGTTCGTTTGTAAACATGATTACCATGGGCATGGACCAGGTAATCGTCGGACAGAAGCATTTGGTGGAATCATTATTGATTGGTCTGCTTTCCGACGGACATATCCTGCTGGAAGGTGTGCCCGGGTTGGCTAAGACACTTGCCATTAAAACACTGGCGTCACTGATCGATGCAAAATACAGTCGAATACAGTTTACTCCGGACTTGCTGCCGGCCGACGTGATCGGTACTATGATTTATAGTCAGAAAAGCGAAGAATTTCAGGTAAAACAAGGCCCGGTCTTCGCTAACTTTGTGTTAGCGGATGAAATAAACCGTGCACCGGCAAAAGTGCAGAGTGCATTACTCGAAGCCATGCAGGAACGCCAGGTGACAATCAGCGAGAATACCTATAAATTGCCGGAACCGTTCCTGGTAATGGCTACCCAGAACCCGATCGAGCAGGAAGGTACTTATCCGCTGCCCGAAGCGCAGGTCGACCGTTTCATGCTGAAAGTAATCATCAACTATCCGAAGAAAGAAGAAGAAAAACTGATCATCCGTCAGAACATTTCGGGTGTGAAACCGGATCTGAAACCGATCCTCACAAAGAACGAAATCCTCGAAGCCCGCAAAGTGGTTCGCGAAGTCTATCTGGACGAGAAGATTGAACGCTATATCGTCGACATCGTATTCGCCACCCGTTTCCCGCAGGAACATGGATTGGCCAATCTGGCAAACATGATCTCGTTCGGCGCTTCACCACGTGCTTCTATCAATTTGGCACTGGCAGCCCGCGCTTACGCTTTCATCAAACGCAGAGGTTATGTGATTCCCGAGGATATCCGCGCCGTTTGCCACGACGTGATGCGCCACCGCATCGGTCTGAGCTATGAAGCCGAAGCAAACAACCTGACTTCCGAAGAGGTAATCAGCGAAATTCTGAATAAGGTAGAGGTGCCTTAAGGCTCTTTTCCGGCGGAAATGGCTTTTCACCATTGAAAAATGCCTTTTTTCCGACAGAAATGGGTTTTCAACGTTTAAAGTTGGTTTTTCCTGCGAGCGAAATGCACTTTAAACGTTTAAAGTTGACTTTTCCTTCGAGCAAAATGGGTTTTCACCATTGAAAATTGACTTTTCCTTCGAGCGAAATGAACTTTCACCATTTAAATGCCATTTCTACTCCGGTAGAAAGGCTTTACATCAGTTTTGAAAGCACAATTTGAAGAAAATGGAAACAAGTGAACTATTAAAAAAGGTTCGGCGAATTGAAATAAAGACCCGCGGCTTGTCGCGTAATATCTTTGCGGGGCAATATCATTCGGCTTTCAAAGGCCGGGGTATGGCGTTCAGCGAAGTGCGCGAGTATCAATACGGCGACGATATACGCGACATCGACTGGAACGTGACCGCCCGCTACGTGCGCCCTTATATCAAGGTGTTCGAAGAAGAACGCGAGCTGACCGTCATGTTGCTCATCGACGTATCGGGAAGTAGGGATTTTGGTTCCGTAAACGTAATGAAGAAAGAGGTCATTACCGAGATTGCTGCGACGCTTGCCTTTTCGGCGATACAGAATAACGATAAAATAGGCGTCGTGTTCTTCTCCGATAAGATCGAGAAATTCATCCCGCCGCAGAAAGGGAAGAAGCATATTCTTTACGTCATCCGCGAACTGATCGACTTCCAGCCGCAAGATACGAAGACGGATATCAGCCAGGTCTTGGAATTTTTGACGAACGCTATCAAGAAACGTTGTACGACTTTCCTGATTTCCGACTTTATCGACAAAGGCGGGTTTAAAGACGCCATGACGATTGCCAACCGCAAACACGACGTGGTGGCCATCCAGGTGTACGACCGTCGCGAAACCGAACTTCCGGCCGTCGGATTGATGAAAGTGAAAGATGCCGAAACGGGAGAGGAACGCTGGATCGACAGCTCTTCGTCGCGCGTCCGCGAAGCCTGCAAGGACTGGTGGAACCGCCGGCAGGCTGCCATGAGCGATTCGTTCAAGAAATGCCGCGTCGATTCCGTCTCCATCCGCACGGAAGATGATTATGTGAAATCATTGATAGCTCTTTTTGATAAACGTAGTTAAGCATGCAAAAGAAATTAATACATAAAAGCTTTCTGCTCATCATCGCCCTGCTTTTGCTGGCAGGAGGGAAGGTGTCGGCGCAACGGACATTGATCGATGTAAAGGTCGATTCCGCCGCCATCCTGATCGGGGAGCAGACAGTCTTACATTTGACGGTGACGACAGACAAGGACAAGCCGGTTCAGATCGTAATCCCCACCGATACGCTGATGCGCGGGGTGGAGGTGCTCGACCTTTCCAAAGCGGATTCGTCGGTAATCGAGAACGACCGCCTGCTTATCAGGCAGGATATCCTGGTGACTTCCTTCGACTCGTCGCTCTACCTCTTGCCGCCCTTCAAAGTAATCGACGGGGTGGATACGGTCTATTCAAACCAGGTGGCGCTGAAAGTTTCGACTATTCCCGTAAACGTGGATAAGCCGGAAGAGTTTTATGATATAAAGGATATATGGAAGCCGCCTTTCGTGCTGGCCGATTATTATCCGCTTATCTATGGCATCCTGCTGGCGCTGTTCCTGATTTGCGTGATTGCTTATATCATCAAACGGATGCGCAATAAGCAATCCCTGATCCCGTTCAGGAAGCCGGAACCGCAGCTCCCACCTCACGAACAGGCGATCAAGGAGCTGGACGAAATCAAGCAGCAGAAGCTTTGGCAGCAAGGCCGCAGCAAGGAATATTACACGTTGGTTACCGAGACGTTGCGCCGCTACATCGTCGGCCGCTTCGGCATCAATGCGATGGAGATGACTTCGGGCGAAATCCTGGATATTATCCGCAAGCAGTACGAAGCAGATTCGGTCTACGAAAATCTGAAACAGATACTGAACCTGTCCGATTTCGTGAAGTTTGCCAAAATGAATCCGCTGCCCGACGAGAACGACCTGAGTATGATGAATGCATACTTATTTATTAATCAGACGAAAGTGGAAGAAGCCCCCGAAACAACCGAAACAACCGAAACAGAGGAGAAGCAGGCAACCGAAACGATCGATTCAACTTTAACAAAAGAATAAAATGGTATTTGCAAATCCTACATATCTGTATTTGTTATTGCTGCTGATCCCGATGATAGGGTGGTATATCTGGAAGCTCCGCAAAAGCCAGGCCAGCTTGCAGGTATCATCCTCGGAGGCGTTCGACGCGCCGGGGGCGAGTTCGTGGAAAGTCTACCTGCGCCACGTCCCCTTCGTTTTGCGGATGGCGGCAATCGCAATACTTATTATTATATTGGCACGCCCGCAGTCGACGAACAGTTGGCAGAACACGTCGACCGAAGGTATCGATATCGTGATGGCAATGGATATTTCCAGTAGTATGTTGGCACAGGACTTTAAGCCGAACCGCCTGGAAGCATCCAAAGATGTGGCGGCTTCTTTCATCAACGGCCGTCCGAACGATAACATTGGGTTAGTTGTTTTTGCAGCCGAAAGTTTTACGCAATGCCCGCTGACGACCGACCATACTGTTTTGCTGAACCTTTTCAAGGATATCCAGCCGGGTATCATCCAGGACGGTACGGCAATCGGCTTGGGATTGGCGAATGCGGTAAGCCGCATCAAAGATAGCCAGGCAAAATCAAAGGTAATCATCCTGCTGACCGACGGTGTGAATAATGCCGGCGAGATTGCCCCCGTTACCGCAGCCGAGATTGCCAAGACATTCGGCATCCGCGTCTACGCCATCGGTGTGGGAACCCAGGGCACAGCGCCTTATCCTTTCCAGACAGCTTTCGGCGTGCAATACCGCGACATCCCTGTCGAAATCGACGAACCGACCCTGAAGCAGATTGCTTCGACAACCGGCGGACAGTATTTCCGGGCAACGGATAATACGAGCCTAAAGGAAATCTATTCGGAAATCGACAAGATGGAAAAGACCAAAATCAGCGTTCAGCAATATAGCAAGAAACAGGAAGAATATAAGAACTGGGCGTTGCTGTTGTTCGCGTTGCTTTTGGTAGAGATTTTATTGAGAAATACATTGTTAAGAAATATACCGTAAATATAAAGGCTTATGTTTCGTTTTGCACATCCGGACTTTTTGTACTTGCTTTTCATTCTTCCGGTAATCATCGCGTTCTACGTGTATGCGATTATTCTGAAGAAAAAGGCAATAAAGAAATATGGTAATCCCGAATTGCTGGCAGAGTTGATGCCCGAGGTATCTCCCAAACGCCAGCATCTGAAGTTTTGGCTATTGTTCGGAGCCATCACGTTGGCTATCTTTGTTATTGCGGGCCCGCAGTTTGGTTCCAAGCTGGAAACCGTAAAGCACCAGGGCGTGGAGATCATGGTCTGTCTGGACGTCTCCAATTCGATGCTGGCGGAAGATGTTTCGCCCAACCGCCTGGAAAAGGCGAAGCAGATGTTGTCGAAGTTAACCGACGGTTTCAAGGATGATAAGATGGGGCTGATCGTTTTTGCCGGTGATGCTTTCACGCAGTTGCCGATTACGTCCGATTATATTTCGGCAAAGATGTTCCTTTCGTCTATCAACCCCTCGATGGTTTCGACCCAGGGAACGGCAATCGGTTCGGCTATCAACCTGGCGATGCGTTCGTTTACTCCCAGTGAAACATCTGATAAAACAATCATTCTGATTACCGATGGTGAGAACCATGAAGATGATGCCGTAAAAGCAGCCGCCGCCGCCGCCGAAAAGAATATCCATGTAAATATTGTCGGCATGGGCGACCCGAAAGGTTCGCCGATCCCCGTCGGAACCAATAACTACATGAAGGATAAAGATGGTAATGTAGTAATCACCAAGCTGAGCGAACAGATGTGCCAGGAGATTGCCGCCGCAGGACATGGCATGTATGTCCGTGCCGACAACACCAACTCTGCCTTGAAAGCATTGCAGACGGAGATAGAGAAGATGAACAAATCGGAACTGGACAGTAAAGTCTATTCCGAATATAACGAACAATCTCAAACACTGGCATGGATCGCATTGATCCTGTTGATAGCAGACTTCCTTACATTAGACAGGAAGAACCGTATTTTCAGAAAAGTAAAATTGTTCTCTTAATTCAATGGATAAGATGAGACGTATACGAAAATCAATGATATGCATGGGGGCGCTCCTGTTAGGTTCGGGAGCCCTGTTTGCCCAGAAAGCGGAACGTAAGAATGTACGTGACGGGAATAAGTTGTATGCCGACGAGAAATACACCGAATCGGAAATTGCTTACCGCAAGAGCCTTGAAGTAAATCCCCGTTCCGTTGAAGGTACTTACAATCTGGGTAACGCCTTATATAAGCAGAAGAAATTCCCGGAAGCCGCCGAACAATACCAGCTATTGACAGGCCAGGCCGAGAAAATGATCGAGACGGAAGAAGGGAAAGCCCGTCTTGCCAACATCTTCCATAATCTGGGGGATATCAGTATGCAGAGTAAAGAATACCAGAAGAGTGTGGAAGCATTCAAGCAGTCTCTGCGCCTGAATCCGACAGACGACGAAACGCGCTACAACCTGGCTTTAGCCCAGAAGTTGCTGGAAGACCAACAGAACCAGAATCAGGATCAAAACCAGGATCAGCAGAAACAGGACAAGAAAGATGATCAGGAAAACAAGGACGACCAGCAGCAACAGCAACAACAACAGCAGCAAGACGACAAAAAAGAAGATAAGACTCAACAGGAACAACAGCAGAATGAACAGATGAGTCAGGACAATGCGCAGCAAATGTTGGATGCCTTCCTGCAGGACGAAAAAGATACGCAGGAAAAAGTGAAGAAGACGCAAGCCCAGCAGCAACAACGTCGTAAGACAGACAAAGAATGGTAATTGATACAGAAAACAGAAAAAACAACAGTATAATGAGAAAATTAGCTTTCTTATTCGTTCTCTTTCTAACAGCAGGAATGATGGCTCAGGCTGCCGATGTGGTCTTTAAGGCAATCGCTCCCGAAGCTGTTGTGATGGGGCAACAATTCAGATTAGCGTATACCGTAAATGCCGAGGCGAAGGGGAGTGATCTTCGTATTCCCGAACTTGCGGATTTTGACGTATTGATGGGACCTTCTACTTCCAGTAGCATGAGTACGCAGATTATTAATGGTAGTGTTTCGACAGAAACCTCTTTCACGTTTACCTATATTCTGATGCCGAAGAAAGAAGGTACATTCAGCATCGGAGCTGCTTCCATTAAAGTAAAAGGAGCAAATTATACCTCAAATG
Organism: Parabacteroides sp.; assembly: GCA_021204335.1. Taxonomy (GTDB): domain Bacteria; phylum Bacteroidota; class Bacteroidia; order Bacteroidales; family Tannerellaceae; genus Parabacteroides. Next base: position 17,705 of record JAJPZM010000307.1, read on the forward strand.
CTCTCAATATACGAGTGCTGCCGCCGGATAAAGCATCCGAAGCCAGCGACGGTAATTCCGGACAGGCAACCGGCATTGGGAAAGACGATTATTTTGTCAGAATGGAAGTCTCTAACCGAAATGTATATGAGCAGGAAGGTTTTCTGGTGACATTCAAATTATATGCCGCACGCATGTGTGGATTGGAAAATGCAAAATTTCCGGAATATGAAGGTTTCCTTGCCCAGGAAATAGAACTGCCTAATCCGCAATGGAAACAGGATCATTATAACGGCCGCAATTATTTTACCGTCGTTTTGAAGCAGACAGTTCTTTATCCGCAGCGTTCCGGCAAACTGACGATAGATAGTGGCAAGTTCGATGCCCTTATCCGCGTCCCAAGCCAGCGAAAAATACGCAGTATCTTCGACGAATTTGCGGATGCTCATACAGATGTGAGAAAAGTATTGCTTTCGAGTCCAGTGACCATTGATGTAAAGCCTTTGCCAGCGGGCAAACCCGCCTCTTTCTCCGGTGCAGTAGGTAACTTTACCATAACTTTCAGTATCAACTCTGATAATGTAAAGACAAATGATGCGGTAACGATTAAAGTAAAGATTTCCGGTAATGGAAATATCAAGTTGATCAAGAACCCAGAAGTTGTCTTCCCTAACGATTTCGATATCTTTGACCCGAAGGTTGAAACAGATACGAAAACGACAACGGCAGGAGTCAGCGGAAGCAAAACGATCGAATACATGGCTATTCCCCGTTATGCCGGCGATTTTGAGATACCGGCTATTGCTTTCTCTTATTTCGATCCGAAGTCGGGAAGTTATAAAACGCTGAAATCTGAACCTTACAAATTGCATGTCGCACAGGGTGAGGGAGGAAACGGCTCTTCTCCGGTTGTCTCCAATTTCAGCAATAAAGAAAGCGTGAAGTATCTGGGTAAAGATATTCGTTACTTGAAGGTGAAGGACTTTAACTTTATTGCCAACAATGATATTTTCTTCGGTTCCTTCATGTATTACATGTGCTATCTGGTTCCGGCCATATTGTTTATCGTCTTCTTCTTTATCTATCGCAAGCAGGTGAAAGAAAATTCAAACATCGCTTTGGTACGTACGAAGAAGGCCAACAAGATTGCTGTAAAGCGATTGAAGAATGCCGGCAGACTGATGAAGGAAAACAAGAAGGAAGAATTCTACGACGAAGTTCTCCGCGCTTTGTGGGGCTATCTGAGCGATAAACTCAATATCCCTCAATCTAATCTGACCAAAGACAATGTGGAAACAGAGTTGGCTAAATATGGGGTGGATGAATCGCTGACCAACGAGTTTATGGATATCCTGAATACCTGCGAGTTTGCCCGTTATGCACCGGCACAGGCTTCAGACGCTATGGATAAATTATATGAGTTAACCGTAGATGCCATTGGAAAAATGGAGAATACAATTAAAAAGCAATAAAATGAAGACGAATATAAATATGAAAAAGATATTGTTTTTCCTATTGATTCAGTGTCTGGCCTGGACAGCTTACGCACAGGATACTGCCATCAAGGAAGCAGAAACGGCTTATACCAAAGAGGACTACGGAAAAGCAATCGAACTGTATGAAGGCATCTTGAAAAGCACTGGAGATTCTCCCGAAATCTATTATAATCTGGGTAACGCCTATTATAAAGCCGGCAAGATTGCTTCAGCTATCTTGAATTACGAACGGGCGCTGGTGCTCGATCCGGGCGACGCGGATGTCCGCTTCAACCTGCAGATGGCTCGCCAGAAGACGGTCGATAAGATTGAACCTGTTGACGGCTTTTTCCTGTCGAAGTGGTTTAACGCTGTTCAAAATATGGGAGCTGCCGATTCATGGGCTAAAATGGGAATCGTTTGTTTTATCCTCTTTATCGGCTGCCTGATCCTGTTTTTCTTTTCAAGACAAATTCGCTTAAAGAAGGCTGGCTTCTGTATCGGAGTATTATTATTGATTTGCGTAGTTCTTACTAATATCTTTGCAAGCAATCAGAAAAGTGAAATCGTAAATCGTTCGCATGCCATTGTATTTGCTCCGACCGTAACCGTAAAAAGCTCGCCCGACGCCAGTGGTACGGACTTATTCATTTTGCACGAAGGAACGAAAGTTTCCGTTAAAAGTACCTTGGGCGATTGGAGTGAAATAGCATTGGAAGACGGTAATGTGGGCTGGATGCCGACAAAAGATATTGAAGTAATTTAATGGTTGAAAAGATATTAATTTACGAACGGGATTTGTTCTTTATGCTTAACGGCAGCGATTCCCCTTTCCTCGACCGCTTTATGTGGCTTTATTCGGGAAAGGCAGTATGGCTGCCGTTAGCCTTCTTTATATTGGTTGTATTACTGTACAAAAAGAAATGGTGTGAGTCCATTCTGATACTGTTGGCAATCGTGCTGATCATTACCCTTTGCGACCAGTTTTCTTCTCATTTGTGTAAACCGATATTCACTCGTTTCCGCCCGACGTATCATCCGGATTTTATGGATCAGGTTCAGACGGTGTTTGGTTACCGGGGAGGTAAGTATGGGTTTATTTCCAGTCATGCGGCCAATGTATTTGGTTTTGCTACCTATATGTCATTGCTTTTCCGCTATCGTTTATTTACCTGGACTATCTTTATATGGGCTGTGCTCACAGCTTACTCGCGCGTTTATCTGGGTGTCCATTTTATTTCCGATATTGTGCCGGGAGCGATATCCGGTGTTTTCTTTGGCTGGCTTGTGTATTGGCTGTATGTAAAAGCCCGTCCGCTTGTGGTTGGAGCAGGCTGTAATGCGAGTGCTTTATATTCTGATAAACAGAAACGTATAATTGTTTATGCAATCTTTGTTACTGTTTTGTTACTGATCATATTAAATGTGCCTTTAGTGTCCTTTCTGAGATAAAAACACGCATACTGGATAATTCATGTCGTAAAGCATGTTTACTTTCAAGTTTATTTTAACAAAATAATTTGTCCCTCTGGCAGATTATGTTTAAGTTAGTGGCATAAATAATTAATCGAAGTATTAACCTTCAAAATAAGGAACCATGACAAAAACAATCACTTTTAATGAATTGCGCAGAATTAAAGACCGTCTGCCCGACGGAAGTACTCATCGTATTGCAGATGAGTTAAGTTTATCAGTTGAAACTGTCCGTAATTATTTTGGTGGGCATAATTATAAAGACGGTAGAAGCTGTGGGATACATATAGAACCCGGGCCAGACGGTGGTCTTGTCGTATTGGACGACACAACAATTTTCGAACGTGCTTTGCAGATTCTTGATGAAACGGAAGAGGTCTCTGAAGCACCGCAAGCGTAAAGAAATTCACAGTACAGAAAAAATCCCATGGCTAACTAAACAAAAACACTGTGGGATTTTTTTTATTAGTAATATGGAGCATTCCCTGATTGTTTAATCTATAAACACACACGAATATGGAAGATAAATTAGTAACATTAGCTATTCGCACGTTTGAGAAAGCCCAAATTCTTAAGACGATACTGGAGACGGAAGGAATTGAAGTTTATATACATAATGTAAATCAGATTCAACCGGTTGTATCGGCAGGTGTACGTATGCGAATTAAAGAAAGTAACCTGCCTCATGCATTGCGCATTATTGAGGATAGTAAATGGCTTAGCGAAGATACTCAGGAGGAAGTTACGGAACAAAAGACAAAGAAAATCTTGATTCCGATAGACTTCTCTGATTATTCGATCAAAGCTTGTGAACTTGGCATTAATTACGCTTACCATGCTGGTGCCGAAGTTATGATTATGCATGCTTATTTTAGCCCTTATTTCCCGTCGGCAATACCTATGGGAGATACATTGGCTTATCAGGTAAATGAGGAGGAGTCCGTACAAAACGTTCTGAAAAGAGTACAGATAGACATGGAAAATATCTGTACATTGATTAACCGCAAGATACAATCCGGCGAATTACCTAAAGTTAAATACAATTATGTATTAAGGGAAGGACTGCCGGAAGAAGAAATTCTGGCATATTGTAAGGAATATCACCCTTCCCTGATTGTGATGGGTACTCGTGGAAAGAGCCAGAAAGATATGGATTTGATCGGTAGTGTAACGGGTGAAGTAATCGAGGTTAATAAAGTGCCTGTTCTGGCGATCCCGGAAAATATCCGCTTCAAGGATTTGAGTGAAGCCAAGCATATTGCTTTTGCCACATCTTTTAATCAGCGTGACTTGGTCGCCTTTGATGAGTTTATGGAATTGGTAAAAGGATATGATGTTCAGATTCATCTGTTTAATATTTCCACAAGTAAGGATGAATGGAATGAAATCCGTTTGACGGGTGTCAATGAATATTTCAAAAAACAGTATCCGGAAGCCAATATATCTCATACTGTTTTGGCTGATGGAGACTTACTGCTGGCCATTGAGAAATTCGTAAGAGATCAGCATATTGATGTGATTGCTCTGAGTACTCACCGCCGGAATATTTTAGCTAGGATGTTTAATCCCAGCATCGCTCGTAAAATGCTTTTCCATACTGATACACCATTATTGGTAATGCATTCATAATAAAAAATTGTATGAGCGAATAGGGGTTTTTCTCTTTTCTCTGTCTTATGTATAAAGT
>JAJPZM010000484.1 GCA_021204335.1 Parabacteroides sp.
TTCATATGATGTTCAATAAATCAACGGACATCATGCGGATAATCATATAAATTTATTCTTCTCCCTTCAATACGGGAACGCTTATGTGATATTTTACGGCTATGATGCGCATCAGGAATATTCCCAGTGCCGATGAAAATTGCGTGATGGCGGGACTTAATCCGGCCAATATACATATATAATATACAATTCCCCCGAACACGCATGCCAGGGCGTAAATATCTTTTCGGAATATCAAAGGTTCCTCATTGATCAATATATCGCGCATCATTCCCCCGAACGATCCGGTGATCGTGCCCATCACGATAGCTACCCACATCGGGAATCCGAATTCCAGGGTCTTGGCAATCCCGACAGCGCCGAACAAACCCAGTCCGATGGCGTCGAAGATGAAGAATGTGTTATTCAGCCGTATCACATACTTACGGAAGATGATAACAAATAGTAAAGCTAACGCAGAGACTGTTAGATAGGATGTTTGCTCCATCCAGAAAGGCGTGGCATTCAGCAGGATATCGCGGATAGTACCGCCGCCGACGGCAGTTACCAGCCCGACCACGTAAGCCCCAAACCAGTCAAATTGTTTGGCAGAAGCCAGCCGGATGCCGCTAATTGCAAATGCGAATGTCCCTGTATAGTCGCAAAAGGTGATAAAATCTATCATTTTGTTTTTTCTGCAAAAGTAAGTATTTCCTTTGAATTGTATTTGTTTCTAGTAACCCAACCTAAGAATAATTTAAACCAAACGAATCCTTTGCTGTTAATTATGCATAAGTTTGCATATAAGTTATGGCTTAGGCCGAAAGATTGTTAGATGATGAAGAAACATATATGGATGGGATTGCTGGCACTGCTTTCATCCCAAGGGGTGTGGGGACAGCATTTCCCGCAGATGGAAACTAGAAATTACGTAAGCGATTCAACCGTTTTTATACCTAAGAAACCCTGGCTGGCAGCCGGCGAGGTGTTTACTTTAAACATGGGGATCTGGGCGTTCGACCGTTTTATTATGAATGAAGACTTTGCCCGCATCAATGGGCATACGATAAAGAATAATTTTAAGACCGGCCCTGTATGGGATACGGATAAGTTTTCTACCAACCTTGTGGCGCATCCGTATCATGGATCGCTCTATTTCAATGCAGCACGCAGCAACGGGATGAGTTTCTGGCAGTCGGTGCCCTATGCCGCCGCCGGAAGCCTGATGTGGGAGTGTTTTATGGAGACGGAACCGCCTTCGATCAACGACTTGTTTGCGACTACCTTTGGCAGCGTAGAACTGGGGGAAATCACTTACCGCTTGTCCGACCTTTTCATCGACGACCGTTCGGTGGGAGCAGAGCGTGTCGGGCGCGAAATTCTTTCGGGGCTGATTTCGCCGGTCAGGGGGATAAACCGCTTGATTACCGGTGAGGCGTGGCGGCACAGGTCTCATAAAGGCAGGTCTTATTCATTTGTCCCGGTGAACTTTATCGTAAGCGCCGGTCCCCGTTTCCTGGCGGAACAGGAGCATTCCAAACATGGCACTACCAGTATGCATATAGCATTCCGGCTGGATTATGGCGATCCGTTCGAAGATGAACTTTATTCGCCCTACGAATGGTTCCAGTTGCGTGCCGGCTTTGATTTTTTCTCCAAGCAGCCGGTCATCACCCAGGTAAATGCGATTGGTGCCTTGTGGGGCAAACGGGTATGGGAGAAAGGCCCGCGAACGTTGACGGCAGGAGTGTTTCAGCATTTTGATTATTACGACTCTCAGCTGTGCAACAGTGATGGAGATGATGTGGCGCCTTACCGTATTTCGGAAGCAGCCGCTGTGGGTGGCGGTCTGATTTATTACAAACGTTCGGAACCCAGCGATAAGGTGGATGCGTATGCCGAGTTGTATGTGACCGGTGTTGCTTTGGGTGGCGGCTCGTCCGACTATTTCCGCCTTGACGAACGCGACTATAATATGGGGAGCGGATATAGTGTAAAAGCTTATACGGGTTTAAGTTATAAGAGACGTTGGACATTTTTGCTTAACATGGAGAATTACCATATCTTTACCTGGAAAGGCTACGATCCGGACATCGACCTGAGCACTGTCGACCCGAACACCTTTAATGTGCAAGGTGACAAAGGTAATTCGCGCTTAACGGTGATGGAGCTTAAACTGGTTTATTCTCCGGGGAAAAGATGGAATGTCGCTCTTTCGAACCGTTACTTTTCCCGTCGTACGCATTACAGTTACCACGATGATGTGGATCGTTCTACTTATGATTTGATGCTTACTCTCGGGGTGAAAATTTAGTGAAATAACGGGATTTTTAATTTGGGCTTACTGTCTTACTGGTCAATCGATTACAGTTTCCTCGTAGTTTCTCGTTTTGGAAACTCCAGTTTCCTCCGCGGGGAACTCTGGTTTCCTCGTATGGAAACGCGCGTTTCCTCCTGAAGAAACTGGAGTTTCCTGCAGAGGAAACGGAGACGCGCTTTGCAATTACTTCTTGCTTCTCTCCAGTTCGTTGAGATTTTCCATCTTCTTCCGTTGCAGGAACTCGTAGATGCCTTCCAGATGCTCTGTCACCTTCTGGTTGTCGAATTCGTAGACTTTCGTCACCAGCCCGTCGAGGAAGTCGCGGTCGTGAGACACTACGATTAGCGTACCGTCGAAGTCGAGCAGCGCCTGTTTTAGGATGTCTTTTGTTTTCATATCCAGGTGGTTGGTCGGCTCATCGAGAATCAGCAGGTTGACCGGTTCGAGCAGCAGCTTGATCATTGCCAGTCGTGTGCGCTCGCCACCCGAAAGAACCTTTACTTTCTTGGCTGAATTTTCTCCGCCGAACATGAAAGCTCCGAGCAAGTCCTTGATCTTGTTGCGGATTTCGCCCTGTGCCACGTCGTCGATCGTTTGGAAAACTGTCAGGTTCTCGTCCAGCAATGAGGCCTGGTTCTGGGCGAAATAGCCGATCATCACGTTATGTCCGATCGTCAGCGTCCCGTCGTGTTCGATCTCCTTCATGATACATTTTACCAACGTCGATTTACCTTCGCCGTTTTTCCCTACGAAAGCGATCTTGTCGCCCCGCTCAATGGTCAGGTTCGCATTGCGGAACACTGTGTGGTCGCCATACGATTTGGAGACATTCTCGATTGTCACCGGATAAGTACCCGAGCGGGGAGAGGGCGGGAATTTCAGGCGCAGCGCCGAAGTGTCTTCTTCGTCTACTTCCAATATGTCAAGCTTTTCGAGCATTTTTACGCGGCTCTGCACTTGCAGTGTCTTGGAATAGGTACCTTTGAAACGTTCGATAAATTCTTTTGTTTCAGCAATAAATTTCTGCTGCTCATCGAAAGCTTTCTGTTGCTGTTCGCGGCGTTCTTTGCGCAGTTGCAAGTATTGGCTGTAATTCACTTTATAGTCATATATACGCCCCATCGTAACCTCGATCGTGCGGGTAGTGATATGGTCGACGAAAGCGCGGTCGTGGCTGATAACGACTACCGCCTGCCCGTTGTCGATCAGGAAGTCCTCGAGCCATTGGATAGATTCGATGTCCAGGTGGTTGGTCGGCTCGTCGAGCAATAGCACGTCCGGTTTCTTCAGCAACAGTTTCGCCAACTCGATGCGCATGCGCCATCCGCCGCTGAACTCGCTGGTTTGACGTTCGAAGTCTTCGCGCTTGAATCCTAAGCCGAGTAAGGTCTTTTCGATGTCGGCATCATAATTGATCTCCTCGATCGAATAAAACTTCTCGCTGAGTGTCGAGACGTGCTCGATCAGTTCCATGTAGCTGTCCGAGTCGTAGTCGGTGCGTGTCTCCAGCTCCTTGTTGATCGCTTCGATCTCCGCTTCCATCTCGTGCAGGTGGGCGAAGGCCTGTGCTGTTTCCTCGAATACGGTGCGTCCGTCTTCCGTCATCAGGTGCTGGGGCAGGTAAGCGATTACGATGTCTTTGGGAGCGGACATCTTTCCGCGTGTCGGTTCGCGCGTTCCCGCCAGTATTTTAAGCAAAGTAGATTTTCCCGCGCCGTTTTTCCCCATCAGGGCGATGCGGTCTTTCTCGTTAATCACGAAAGAAATATCTGAAAAGAGGGCGCTTCCGCCAAACTCGACTGTCAGTCCATCAATTGAAATCATACGTACATTATATATATGTGTAAAAAGAAGCCGCAAAGGTAGGAAAAATGTTCGGAATATTTGTTTTATATATCGAAACAACCTATCTTTGCACCCGCTAATACAAACAGCTTAAATTAATTATTCAAACATGGCAACAAAAATTAGATTGCAAAGACACGGTCGCAAAAGCTACGCTTTTTATCAGATCGTAGTTGCAGACAGCAGGGCTCCACGTGATGGAAAGTTTATTGAAAGGATAGGTTCTTATAATCCGAACACTAATCCTGCTACAGTAGATTTGAACTTCGAAAGAGCTTTGTATTGGTTACAGGTAGGTGCGCAGCCTACAGACACAACCCGCAACATTCTGTCACGCGAAGGTGTATGCATGAAAAAGCATTTACTGGAAGGTGTTAAGAAAGGTGCATTCGACGAAGCTACAGCGGAATCAAAGTTCCAGGCTTGGTTGAAAAACAAACAAGCTTCTGTTGAGGCAGTAAAAGTAAAAGACAGCGAAGCAGCCAAGGCTGCAGAAAAAGCTCGTCTGGAAGCTGAAAAAGAAGTTAACAAGGCAAAAGCAGAAGAAGTAGCTAAAAAGAAAGCTGAATTAGCAGCAGCCGCTGCAGCAAAGGCAGCTGAAGAAGCAGCAGCTAACGCTCCTGTAGAAGAAGCTCCGGCAGCAGCAGAAGAAAGCGCTGAGTAATTCGCTTAATGCCAAATAAAAAGAAGGTGTCCTAAAAGGATGCCTTCTTTTTTTT
>JAJPZM010000068.1 GCA_021204335.1 Parabacteroides sp.
TAACTAATTCAATACAAAATAAATAATACATCTATAACTTAGGTTTCTCCAATAGAGTCATATATCTGTTTTTATTTGTAGCCAATGACTAATATCCGATTTAAGGGTAATTTTCATATCCCTCCTATTCTAAAATGAATATTATTAATTAGATTTATAAAAGTATGAAACGTGTATTTTTTTTATTCGTAATGAGTTTGTGTTGTATGACTCTTTGGTCTAAAACATCAAAAGCTATTTTTATTATTATTGATGGTGTTCCTGCAGATCAGATAGAACAGTTGAAACCTGCTACAATCTATGAGATAGCGGGGCAAGGTGGATATGCTAGAGCTTATACGGGAGGTGAAATTGGCCGTTATTCTGAAACTGCTACGATTTCTGCTATAGGTTATACAAATTTGTTAACTGCAACATGGTATAATAAACATAATGTTGGTGGGAATGACAATTTAAAACCCAATTATAATTATTGGACTATTTTTCGAATAGCAAAAGAACAATCTAGAAATTTTAAGACAGGTCTTTATTCCAGTTGGACAGATAATCGTACGGTTTTGATTGGCGAAGGAAAACCGGAAACGAATAATCTGAAAATAGATTATGTAAAGGATGGCTATGATTTAGATACTATTAGATTCCCTCATAAAGATGATTATTATCATGTTTATGATATAGATGAAGTCGTATCAAAAGAAGCGGCAAAAAGTATTCGAGAAGATGCTCCTGATATGAGTTGGGTTTATTTATGGTATACTGATGATGCAGGTCATTTTAAGGGAAATGGTAAGTATTTTGATGAATATGTAATGAAAGCGGACGGTCAGATCAAACGTATATGGGACGCTGTTAAATACCGTGAAGCAAATTTCGATGAAGAGTGGATGGTTATTGTAACGACTGATCATGGACGTGAGGAAAATGGTTGTGGACATGGCGGACAATCCGAACGCGAACGTACTACCTGGATTTCGACCAATGTCCCGGTAAATTCTCATTTCACGAGTGGTAGGTTGGCTATCATGGATATCGCCCCTTCTATTTGCCGTTACATGGGATTTGAAGTCCCGCAAGCAGTTCTTTGGGAGCAGGATGGCATGCCGTTCATTGGCAAAACGGATATCTATGATTTACAGACTTTCCCTTGTGATAATACGATAGAACTCTCATGGAAATCTTATTCTAAAAATGTTCCTGTTACGGTCTATGTTGCTGTCGATAATAAATTCAGGGATGGAGGCAAAGATGAGTGGATAAAAGTGACTGATCTTCCTGCTGGAAAGACAAAATATACGGTAGATTTGCAAAATTTGCCTGCTTCAAAGTTTTATAAGTTTGTAGTGAGGCTCCCGGAAATCATTTGAATCGCTGGCTTAAGAAATAATAAATATTCGATACCTCTTTTCGGTTTGATGTAAATACTGTTCCGGAGGCTTAAGAACAATCTTTTTCTACAAGCGTAAGATAATACTATTTAATAGAAAGAAAGTATAAATAGTTTGTCTATACCTTTTTTTATTTTTGCATCGAAACTATTAAAGATCATGAAACATTTATTCTTACTTCTTACTATTCTACTATTCTCTTCCGGTATATACGGTGAAAACAAAGTCCTTTTTGAGATAGGCAGGCAGGATAATTCTGCTGCGGAGTTTGCCCTCTATCCGGATAATTACAAAAGTTTTCTGGCGAACTTCGGGGGAGAGAAATCCTTTTATGTAGGATACTCTACTCCTGAAAAACATTGGCCGTATGTTTTGCCCGGACCGTTGGATGATTGGGCCGGAGGCGGATACTGGGCCGGATTCCATCCCAGGCATTTCCCCTCTATATATTTCAATCTGGGCAAAGCTGCCGGAAAAGGGGAATGTTCTCTTACTTTCTTTTTCACTGGGGCACATAACAGTAAACCGATTAAAATACGGGTCGAGGTAAACGGTCATCGGTTCGAAGAAGAACTGAACGGCGAGAATGCTGCGGAGTCCCTTGAAAATAAAGGGACAGGAAAAACAAAAGAGATACATTTACAATTTCCGGCTTCATGGCTTACTTCCGGTATGAATAAGATTCAGTTGGGAACTATTAAAGGAACATGGGCTATTTTCGATTGTATCCGGTTGGAAACACCGGCTGCCGTTCAACTTGGAAAAGCGTCTTCTTCGTTGATACGCTCCGTAAAAGCTGCACCTTTTGAATATCAGAAAGAGAACGGAGAACGTATGCTGCCGGTACTGGTGGACATGAATCAGTTCGATACGCCTGGAACGTTGACTTTCATGGTTGAAGGTTGTACTCCCGTATCACGAACGATCGAAGTAGGGGAAAGTATTCAGGAGATATTAATACCGGCCGCACAGGCAAAAAATAAACAGGAAAAGCTGCAATTCACCATCCGGGATGGCAAAGAGGTCATTTATAAAGGTGAAGTGATTCGTAGCCCGCAACGGCTGCATTCCTATTCGGATGATGTGGATTTGCTGATGGGTACGGGTAATTCCCGTTGGATGTTTAAGCCAGGGCCGAGCCTGCCTTTAAGCATGGTGCAGATTGCTCCCGATAACCAGGACGAGATATGGAAGGCGGGATACGAATATACTATTGAGAATATTATGGGCTTCAACCATTTCAGCGACTGGACGATGACAGGCTTTCTGATGCAACCGACCTGCGGCGAACTGAAAGTCAATCCCGATAGGGAAGACTTTCCGGATGAAGGCTATCGTTCCCGGATCGACAAATCATCGGAAAAAGCTGAAATAGGAAAATATTCCGTTTATATGACAGATACGAAGATACAAGCAGGCATAACGGCAACCCGTCGTGCAGCTTTGCAGCGATATGTTTTCCCCGCCAGGGAAGACGCGCGTATCCTGATCGATATGTTTACGCCCAATGAGTATCCGCATAATCTGGTCAATGCCCGTGTAACGAAAGTAAGCGATACGGAAATAGAAGGTTATGCCACTTATTATAATGCATTTACCGGGTATACGCTGGAGCAGAGTTATACATTGTATTTCGTTTTCCAGTTCAGCAAGCCTTTCGACTCGATGGGGGGGGATGGGGGAACGAAGGCGTTCAGCCAGTAACCGGTTATATCCCTGGATGGAACAGGAACCACGAGTTTGAAACCCCTGCGGAGATCAAGCAGAATATATCCATGATAGAAGGGAAAGGCGATGTCGGTATATTTCTGAATTATAAGACGAAAGAGAATGAAGAAATTCTGGTCCGCTCCGGTGTCTCTCTTGTAGATATGGCAGGAGCACGCGATAACCTGAAACAGGAGTTGTCTGATCCTTTCGGATGGGATTTTGAGAAAGTGGTAGACAACGCTCGTGCTGTTTGGAATGAATACCTGGGAAGAATCGCGATTGAAACGGATGATTATCTGCAAAAGAAGAAATTCTATACTAACCTCTACCGCGCATTGGCTGCCAAAGCAACCTGGAGCGATATGGACGGTCGTTTTGTGGATGAAGATGAAAGGATCAGACAATTGGAAAAAACCGGACGATTGTATCGTAAGCAGTGAATATTGGAATACATTCTGGAACAATCAACAGCTATTCAATCTGATGGCTCCGGAAATATCCAGCCAGTGGGCACGTTCGGCCATTCAACTTTATCAGAATAGCGGTTGGTTTAATACAGACCCTGCCGGAATCGAACATACCGGAGTGATGGTTGCCATGCATCCGATCTCTCAGATATTGGGAGCCTGGCAAAGCGGCATACGTGACTTCGACTTGAATATCGCGTATGACGGTCTGAGAAAGATGATGACAACACCACCTCAGAAATATGAGGGTGGCGGCACTGTCGGAGTTGAGAACCTCGTTCCTTATATGAAGTACGGATATATTCCCGCAGGAAAAGGAACTGTTTCCAATACGATGGAGTATGCTTACGACGACTGGTGTCTGGGTCAGATGGCTAAGATACTGGGAAAGAGTGATGATTTTAAACTGTTTGATGAACGTTCGAACAATTGGTCTAATTTGTTTGACCCGAACTCCGGCTTTATACGTCCCAAAGACGAACACGGCAATTGGGTAGAGCCTTTCGATCCGTATCATACACCCGGATTTACCGAAGGGAATGCATTTAATTATTCCTGGTTCGTTCCCCATAATCCGGATAAATTGATCGGTATGATCGGTAAAGACCGCTTTATAGGTCGTTTGGATAAGGCAATGGAGCAGTCGGCCCATGCTAATTTCAATGCGGCAGGCGACAACTTTTCCGCTTTCCCTATCAATCATGGAAACGAGACTTCTATGGAAGTGGCTTATCTGTTTAACTGGGCCGGTGCTCCGCATCTGACACAGAAATGGATGCGGGCTATACAGGAACAGTATTACGGAACTACCCCTTATGATGCCTATCCGGGTGATGAAGATCTGGGACAGATGAGCAGCTGGTTTGTGATGAGTGCCATCGGTTTGTTCCAGATGGAAGGTGGTTGTTCGGAGAAACCGTTCTATGAATTGGCTTCTCCGCGTTATCCGAAAATAACGATTCGTTTAGATGGAAAGTATAATCGTGGGGAAACTTTTGTGATAGAAGCACCGAATGCATCTAAAGATAATAAATACATTTAATCGGTTACCTTGAACGGGAAACCGGTCAATAGTTTCCGGATTCCGCTGGAAGAGGTATTAAAAGGCGGAAAGATGGTGATCGAGATGGGAAAAGAACCCAAAGCCGGTTTATAATCTTTATATCCAATAAAAGCGGTTGACTCGGTTTGTGTTTAGTGATAAAAAGGTTGCCCTTATCGTCGAAATCGTAAAATAGTACAATAAAATAATTTAATAGTTCAATAGTTGTATTTGGAAAGAATAATTATATTTGCAT
>JAJPZM010000037.1 GCA_021204335.1 Parabacteroides sp.
TTATTAATATTAAATTTATTGATTATGAACAAAAAGTTTTCTACGTTAGTAGCTGCGCTGCTTGTGTCCGGTGTTAGTTATGCGGTAGTTGATACCTTCAACTCCTACGCAATGACTAATTCGCCGGTGGCTAAGGCGGCGACAGCTAATGTGACACGTGCAGTTGCAAATTATTCTGTGAATGCATTAAAAGCAAGTGAGGCTACTCTTATTGCTGATAATGTTTTGTGGAATGTGAGTGGTGCGGCCGGCTCTTACGTTTTTAAAACAAAAGCAGGGAGTGTATTAGGTAAGGATGCTAATGGAATTATTCTAAGAAACAGTAATCTTCCTGTAGAAGGAGCTGCAGATTTGGAATTTGCATGGACTGATAATCATTTAACAACAGATGAAGGAGCTAATGTCCTTGTAATATCAAAGGCACAAGATGAAATCAAATTGGTTCCTGTTGCAGATGTAGATTTGGTGAATTATACTTATGCTACATTATTTTAGGGAGATGATACTCAATTTACAGATCGAATAGTAGCAGTTCCTGGTACTTTTTATAAAATTGGGGCAGAAGAAAAAACATCAAAAACTATTACTACTAGTCAAAATGGTGTGACTTTGACAGTTGGTGCTATTCCTGCGTTAGGTCAAACGGCTGTGACAGCGGGTGCAACAACAACTGGTCCTAATAATTTGTCAGTAGGAACTGCTGAGGTTACCAAAGCTTCATTAGTTTCTAGTGCAAGTGGAAATCGTTATTTGAAGGTAACTACAGCTAAAGGTACTGAATTGTATCTACATGCAGATGACGCTGGTGATGTTACGTTTACATCTGAAGTACCGGGTGATAATGATGGTGTTTATTCTAAAATAAGCTTAGCAACTGGTCAAGAAAATGCTATTCAAGTAGGAACAAAAATTCTGTTGTTTAATGCTAATGGTCACACTGGTGCAATATCTTTGGGAGATGCAACGGCTTGGACTAATGGAACTACTTCTAGTACTACTGGTTCTGATGATGCAGGTGTTTATGCATGGACAGATAATGAAAAAAAATGACAGCATTACCTGCAGATGATGTTGACTTTTATTTGTTGAATATTACAACAAAAGCTTCGACTTTTGCTACAGATCAGGGAAGCGCCAAAGTTTTGGACTTAACAGTAGCTCCAGGAACAAATGCAACTGATACAATAACAGATTTGGCTTCGCATGCCGCTCTTGATTTTACTTTGACAGAAACAGAAGATGGTTTTTATCTTTCTAAAGGATATTCATATCTTTCTGCGACTGGGACTGCTGTAGAAAAGGCAGATGCCGCTGTATTCTATTTAGATCCTGTTGATGGGGTAATTAGAGTAAAAGAAGATGGTGCATATCCATGTGATAATGGATCATCTGGTTTGGTTGTTGAGGGAATAGTTGATCCCGCTCATACTCGCCTTTATCTTTATGAAGCAAATACTACTCTGAAAGATTCACAACCTGTTTCTAGTGTAAATGCAGAAAAAAGCTATGTAATTGCTCAGGTTGCAGGATTTACTGTAAATAAGTTAGAAGGAGATGTAAGAGTTGTTGTATCAACTGAAGAAGCTGGTACTCCCGATGTTCCAGCAGCAGGTGCAAAGGAATTGATCAATGGCGCAAACTACTTCATCAATGATGGTACTAACTATCTGGCTTATGTTGATGGCGAGTTGACAAATGATGATTCACACAGCGCTTCCGATAAGACCGAAATGTGGATCGCAACCGAACACAAAGGTACTAATGGCGAGCCTACAACTTATTCTTTTGTAAATAGAAGCACTGAAAAGGGTAAACTTGCATTCAAGGTTGAATTTAAAAATAATGCATTCCTTGCGGAGGCTACATTTGATGCGGAAAAAGGCACTTATACCCAGTTCTTTATTGATAAAGACGGTAAAGTATCGTTTACTGCTAAAGCAACAAATAAAGCTGGTCAAGCTGTTGAACAGGTTTATTATTTGAACTTTGATGGTGCTGACTGGAAGTTTATTGCAGATAATTCTAATGTTCAGAATATTAACTTCAATCGTACAGATGAAGGAATGGCTCTGAACGCAAACTATTTGAATAAGTTAGCCGGTAACGGTTCAGACTTCAGCTTCCTGTTTGCAGCAAATGCAAAGAGAGATTCTTTGAAGCCGCTGAATGAAACGGTGTTGAGCAAGATGATTACGGCTGTTGATGCTAGTAAGTATAACAATGCTTTCAGCTCTTATGATGCTGATGGTTCTTATTCCCAATATCCTATTTCTGATGGTTTGTTGTTTAGTACATCATTAAGCAATGATACAAAGAAAACAGCTATTGAAAACTTCCGTGCCTCTAAATTCATCATCGTAAATCCGAAGCCTTATTCTGCAATCATTCAGGATATAGCTAACAATCGGTTCTTCAATTATATTGAAGTAAGCGGTAGCGATTTGGTAGACGAAGATGGTATTTTGTTGGCTGTTCCAGGTAACTATAATGCAGAAAATACAGATATTAAGAAGAATGGTGTATTAGCAGGTGTTAAATATGTATTCTCTAATGCAATCTTCAAAGCACAACAGTATGAAGGTGCACAATATTCTGATCCTGTTTATGTAACAACTCCGTCTGCTTACTGTAATCCGAATATGAACGAAGGTGGTTTTGCTGCATTATCACAGATTACTAATTTAGCTGTTGCTGTAAAGAATTTCAGCGATACTTATTATGTAGGTGCTGCAGCCGCTCGTTGGGAAAATGTTTATATCGGCACAAACAACGATGTAACTTACAAATAGGTAAATGGTATCGTAAGTATCTACAATGCTAGATACAACAGCAAGGGTGAAGTGTATGCAAATACAGCAAATAACAGCATTGATAAGTTTGATCCGAAATATACAACTATCAATACAAACGCTCCAGAAGGTCAGTTCCTGGTTACTTATGAAAACAATAAGTTTACATTTACTAACCGCGAATCAAGTAATGTCGCATTCAATGGTTCTTATGGTCTGAAGACTGTTAAAGATGCTAAGGGTAATGTTATTAAAGATGTTTATGCTGTTGCTAACGGTACATACTATTCTACTCCTGATACAATCAAGATCGTTTCAGCTATGCCTGAAAGCAAATACGACGGTTACAAGAACTTCGATCAGAAGAAGTTTGAATTGACAGACAGTATTTATACAATGTCATTCTTGCCGAAGGTTGATGGTAAAGAAGGTTTAGATCGTGTTTATGTTGCTGAAAACCATGACACAGATCACATGCTGACACTGACAACAGATAAAGGAGATGCAACTAAGTTCTCTTTGATTAAGTTTGAAGGAGAGAAAGATACTGTATATGTTTCTACTGGTAAATATATCACTGCTGATGGTAAATTAGTTGATGATAAAGCAGTTGCTATCGCTTATTCTATTTACAATGATGATAATGCTGATTATGTAAACTATAATGGTAGTGCAACGAAAGAATACTTCTACTGTAGTTGGAATTATAAGGTTAATGAAAAACCGTTGGAACAGAATGCTCAACGTTATATCCTGAAGGATAAGGGTAATGACAATTATCAGATGATTGCAATTACTATGAATAAGGAGCTGTATGGTGAAACATTACCTAACACATTTAATAATGTTAAGGAAGGTAAAGCATACGGCGCATTCCAAGCTCCGAAAGTTTCAAAAGAGTCTAATATCTACAAAGTAACTGATAACGATATTATCAATATCTCTGTAATCGGTGCTCCGATGTATCGCACTGTTGAAGCTGCTCCGTTCGATACGATCCGTATCTATAAGGAAGGTTCTAAGAACGTTGCTCTGTATGCTCAATCAGCTGATCAGAAGATCGTTTCTGGTTCTAACTTCTTGGCTATGGGACACAATGCAGATGTAAACACTGATGTTACTAAGTTCTCATTGTTCGTAGATACAGCTTATGTACGTGGTGGAACTAACAAACCTCAGTATATGTTGGCTATCGAACCGGATACAATTCATGGTAAATATGACTGTGGTGTACCGAGTCATGACCTGCACGACAGCGGTAAGATCGATACTGTATATGGTAAGTATATGATCACAATGATCGACTCTATCCCTGCATGGGGTAACAAACATAACAACCCGTATTACTGGGAAGAAAATGTATATCCTCGTCTGGGCTTCGTAAATGCAAAACATTATGGCGATGCATTGGTAATTCTGAATGACAATGGTATCCAGACTGCAAAAGATACAATCGACCTGAAGGATAACAGCAATAAGTTCGGTGTTTATGCATTCCGTATCGTAAACGACGATACTAAGGCGTTCATTATCGAAACAGCTTACAGTCGTAAGGCAGACGGTTCATTCACTACTGGTTGGATCAAATGGTTGAACGGTGTTCCTGTTGTAATTCCTAACGGTGAAAAGGATAAAGCAGAAATCTTCAGTCTGGAAGCTACTTCTAATGATCCTGTAGCTAACGAATCTATCAACGGTGCCGCTACATTCAGTGTAGCTACTCGCGACGGAGCCGTAGTGATCTCAGGTGCTGAAGGCAAGACAGTAGTTATTACTAATGTTCTTGGCCAGACAGTTGCTAACACAGTAATCACTTCAAGCGAAGCAACCATCGCAGTACCTGCCGGTGTAGTTGTAGTAGCCGTTGAAGGCGAAGGCGCTGTTAAAGCAATCGTAAAATAAGCAATTATTTAAATCAAATAAATTCTAAATTGACTGCGCGGTGTGAAATATCACCAATTACCCCGCGAGGGCGAACAAGCAGTCGATATTAATACTAAAAAGTAATGAAATAAAGTTCTTCTGTTCTATCTCTGTGAAGAAGGAAAACAGACACAAACAAAACCCCGGAGGACTCGTCCTTCGGGGTTTTCGTGTTTATAAGAGATATCGAAGACGTATTTTTGCCGCATTCAGAAATAAAAGCGTTATCTTTGTGTTATAACTAAAAAGAAAGGATGAACGTATGAGTAATACAATACAATTGCAACAATCCGTATTACAAGATGTAGCTTCTCTGCTTGATGACAACGAGGCAATGCAGAAACTTCAAAAATATCTCCAGCGGCTCAAAAGCGAGAGAGTGGCAAAAGAAGAAATGTCTGCCAAAGAAAAAGAGGAAATCTTGAATGATATCCGGGACGGATTGCGGGAACTCAAATTGAAGAAACAGGGGAAACTGAAAAGTCGTCCCGTTGAAGACCTACTCAATGAATTATAGCATTGAAACTTTGCCAAGCTTTGATAAAAAGGTCAAGAAACTGGCTAAAAAGTATAAATCGTTGAAAAGCGACCTTCGGGAACTTGCCAAAGAATTAATACAAAATCCTGCTGCCGGTGCTGATTTGGGCAACGGTGTCCGTAAAGTGCGAATGGCTATTAGCGACAAAGGAAAAGGCAAAAGCCATGGAGCACGAGTAATCACTTATACGACAATCATTAGCGTGGAAGAAGGAATTATCACCCTTCTTGCCATTTACGACAAAGCAGAGCAAAATACAATTACCGAGAAAGAAATCTCTCTCTTGTTGAAAGAAATTTAATCTGATAACATATTATTGATGCCCATTGTATTGCCTATGAATGACAAGCATACGGTGTATCTTTGCTGAACGCATCCGGTAACATTGATGCGACATAGCATAGTTTTTCATGAATACTGTTGAACAGTTTGCCACTATCCTTACAGTATTTTTCGATGATAGCCGCACCGTCTTTCAAGCTGTCTTTCTCTGATTCCGTCATACAAAACACATTCCCACCGGCTGCAAAGTCTTTATATTTGCCCTTATCTTCCGGAAGAAGGATAAATACTTTTTCATCCGTATATCCAACCGTGTCGAAATAGTCTTGATATTGTTGGCGTGTCAACTCATAGAATTCACTCTCCTTCGGTATAAAACCAAGCTTGAATATCACTTGAACGGCAGGTCCTGCTCTAAAAAATAAGTCAAATAGGTCCATATTTTTATTTATTCATAGTTTAGTAATCATTTAATAGCTACTTGTTTCTTCAATAAAGAAGAACGTATTATTTCTGTATCATACATAAATACCCTCCTTCTCAATTCTGCTTTTTAGTAAAGAATCCATGCGTTCGCGCAGGCGAACGATATCGACATTACATCCGAATAATGCCTGTAAATCTTCTTTAATATGAACTAATGCAAACATACTGGGGGTAGTGGTTTCCAGATAAACGTCAACATCGCTATCCTCTGTTTGCTCTCCCCGGGCAACAGAACCAAATATTCCCATACGCGTAATGCTGTATTTAGTAGCATTCTTAGTCATGTAATCGCGTAGAATGTTTATATATTCAGCTGTTGACTTCATACTTGTATTTGAATTAGTTGTAACAAAGTTATGTATTATTTTTATATGTGCAATGAAGGTACGCATCATATTTTTGAGTAAATTTGCATGTAAAGCATTATCTTCAATGAAAAAAGAGAACACTATATCATCTTATAATACGGACTTTATCCGGGAGATAAAGCAGATAATCGTTCAGGCTCGTCAAAAAGCTTATTCTGCCATCAACACTGCCATGGTGGAAGGATATTGGCAGATGGGAAAACGTATTGTTGAAGAGGAACAACAAGGCAAGGAGCGTGCCGAATATGGAACACAGTTGCTGAAGGAATTGTCTAAAGAACTGACAAAGGAGTTTGGTAAGGGGTTTTCTGTACCAAGTCTTTATAATTTTCGTCTGTTTTATTTGACTTTCTCTGACATATTCTCCACACCGTGGAGAATATTGACATGGTCACATTATAAACGTCTTTTGACTGTATCTAACCCCGAAGCCCGCGCCTGGTATCTAAAAGAAGCAGCGGAACAAATGTGGAGTTATCGTACACTCGATCGTAACATCAGTTCCCAATATTATGAGCGATTATTGCTTTCTCAAAACAAGGAGAAAGTCAGTATGGAGATGGAGAAGATAACCCGTCCATTTGATCAAGACAGGTTTGAGTTTATTAAGAATCCAACAGTGGCAGAGTTTATAGGACTTTCACTTAATAGAGACTTCTCCGAGTCGGAATTGGAAGCTGCTATCATTGGGAATTTGCAACAATTCTTATTGGAATTGGGAAAAGGTTTTTCCTTTGTCGCTCGTCAAAAGCTTGTCAGAACTGAAAAGAAAGACTATTTTATTGATCTAGTGTTCTATAATTATATCTTGAAGTCGTTTGTCCTGATAGATCTCAAGACTTCTACTATAACACATCAGGATGTCGGACAAATGGATATGTATGTGAGGTTGTATGATGAGCGCGTGCGGGGAAAAGATGATAATCCGACTATCGGAATTGTGCTTTGTTCGGACACCGACGATGATATTGCTCGCTACTCTGTTTTGCATGACAGCAATCAATTGTTTGCTTCCAAATATATGTTGTACATGCCGACGGAAGAGGAGTTGCGTAATGAGATTGAACGGCAAAAAACATTTTTCCGTTTGCAACAAATGAATACAACAACGGATTAATGGCAATTATCTTCCGTTTTTACGCTATCGCCACCCCAATCACACTCACCCGTACCCCTGGAACTGCCAGTAATGCTTCGGCACAGGCGCCGATGGTGGAGCCGGTGGTGATGATGTCGTCTATGAGAAGAATGTGTTTGCCCTCGAGGGCGCGGGCGTCGGTGACGGAGAAGATTTCCTGCACGTTCAGCCAACGTTCGTATATCTGTTTGTGTGTTTGGGTTTCGGTCTGGCGGATGCGGCAAAGGCTGGTGGTGTCGATGGGGAGCTGCAACAGGCTGTTGATGCCGCGGGCGATCCATTCGGATTGGTTGTAGCCGCGTTTCTTCCGTTTCTTCGGGTGGAGAGGGACGGGGAGAAGCAAGTCGGGAGCGTCGGAAAGGATGGCCTGGCGGTAATGTAAGCCCGTCATACGTCCCAATCGGAAGCCGATTTCCTTATTGTCATGATATTTCAAAGCGTGTATCAGTTGCTGGACATGCCCCCCCCTTTCTCGTAACGAAGGAAAGCGGCGGCATGGCAGATCTCCACTTTGCCGGCAAACAGGTAAGAGGCCGGGTTCTCCTGCAAGTAATCGTATCCCGTACGCGGCAGGTCGCAAAGGCATTTCAGGCAGAAATGCTCTTCACCCTCTACCAGGGGATCGTTGCATAAGACGCACAGTTTTGGGAAAAAACAGGTCGAGCAAGTTATCCAAAGTCTTCCTCATAGTCGTTTCCTTTGAATAGCAGTTTCAGGCAATGGATAGCTTCGCGGCTTTCAAACCCACGACCGGCGGCGAAGCGAAGAAGTTTCTGGTAAACATCGCGTTCGTCTTTCCCTTTGGTGGATCTCTTTTTCGCTTTCAGCAGGGAGAGAAGGGTCTCTTCGTATTCTTTTTCATCGATAGTCGCCAAGGCTTCCGAACGGATGGCGGAAGGGATGTTCTTCTTTTGCAGTTCGTAAGCAATCTTGATGCGTCCCCATTTGTTGAAACGTAGCTTGTCGTTCACGAAATAGCGGGCGAAACGGTTTTCGTCGATGAATTTTTCTTGCAGCAAGCGGGCTATGATCCGGTCGCTTTCCTCGGGGGAGAGCCCGGCTGCTTTTATTTTTTTTCTGTACATCCTGGATGCAACGTTCCGCGCCCGAGCAGTACGCCGCAGCGCGGTGCAACATGGTTGCTTCGGTTATCTGTCCCATGTCTGTGCTTTTACGAAATGGTCGTGTCCCGACAGGTCTTGTATCAGTTCGACGTTCTTGAACTCCATCATACGCAGCATATTGACTACCTGTTCTCCCAGCTGCGAGTTGATCTCAAAGCAGAGATATCCTCTCTTTTTCAACTTCTGTTCGGCAAAACGGGTAATGTTCCGGTAATAGAGCAGCGGGTCGTTGTCGGGCACGAACAAAGCCTGATGTGGTTCGTAATCGAGAACGTTAGGCTCCATGGCCGCTTTCTCTTTCTCCATGACGTATGGTGGGTTGCTGACGATGACGTCGAAGTCGGGCTCAATGGAATCGGCCGTCCTGTGCGGATCAAGGATGTCTTTCTGATAAAAAAAGATAGATGCCCTGTTGAGGCTGGCATTCTTTTCGGCAACCTTCAAAGCCTCAGGAGAAATGTCGATGGCGGAAAGCTGTGCATGAGGCAACAAACGCTTCAAGGCGATGGCGATGCAACCGCTGCCGGTACCGATGTCCATGATTTCGATTTCCTTATTGCCCGGATAGTCGCGAACGATCAGTTCGACTAGTTCCTCGGTTTCGGGACGTGGTATCAGGACCGAAGGATTTACCAGGAACTCGAAACCGTAGAAGTCTGTTTTACCGAAAATATATTGGATCGGTTCATATTTAGTCAGGCGTTCAACGATATTGTGGATTTTCTCCTTCTCCTTCTCCGATAATTTTTTATCTTTGCAGAGCAGGAATTGATGTATCTGAATATTGCATACACGTTCCATTATCAGTCGCGTGAAAGCTTTTATCTCACTTGGCGGATAATGATTTTGGAGCGTATCTTGTATGTAAGCGACGGTCTCAGTCATAATATTTTAATTTTAGTGCAAAAGTAATGTAAAAACCATTTATAAGCAAAGAAAATGGTAGAGGTTGAGAATAAATATATGGCCCGTTGTATTTCGCTGGCTCTCAGAGGAGCCGGGAATGTGGCTCCGAATCCGATGGTTGGAGCGGTGATTGTGCATCGTGGTAAAATTATCGGAGAAGGGTATCACCGGAAATATGGCGAAGCGCATGCCGAAGTGAATGCGATTGCTTCGGTGAAGGATGAATCTTTGTTGAAAGAGGCTACAATCTATGTCAGCCTGGAGCCCTGCTCGCATTATGGCAAGACTCCCCCTTGTGCGGAGTTGATCATAAAGAAACAGATACCGCGTGTGGTGATCGGTTGCCTCGATCCGTTTCCCGAGGTTTCGGGAAGAGGAGTGAAGATGCTGCGCGATGCGGGCATAGAGGTGGTGACTGGAGTGATGGAAAAGGAAGCCCGGGAGCTGAATTGCGCGTTCATGACTTTCCAGGAAAAGCAACGTCCCTATATCTATCTGAAATGGGCACAGAGTGCGGATGGTTTTATAGATCGGATACGGACGGATAATTCTTTGCCGGCTTTCGTGCTGTCTTCTCCGGAGACGCTTCGCCGGGTGCATGGGCTGCGTGCCGGTGTGGCGGCCATTATGGTGGGGACACAGACGGCGTTGCTTGATAACCCTTCGCTGACAGTGCGCCATTGGGCGGGGCAGTCGCCTGTCAGGGTTGTGCTCGACCGTAGTTTACGTATTCCCCCTCACTATCATTTGCTGGACGGAACTGTGAAAACGCTGGTTTTTACCGCCGGGAAAGCTGAAAGCCAGGAGAATGTGGAATATATTACTATCGATTTCAACGGAGCAGTGTTGCAACAAGTGCTTCATGAACTCTATCTGCGTAAATTAAACTCGCTGATGGTAGAAGGTGGTGCGACTCTCCTCGGGCATTTTTTAGAGGAAGATTTGTGGGACCGGATGTTTGTTGAAACAGCTCCGGTTTGCCTGGGTTCCGGTGTGAAAGCTCCGGATATAAACCTGGTTCCTTCTTTATACCTGGAAGATGTAATAAAACGGCAGGAACATGTAATATCCGTTTTTTCGCACAAAAAACAGTGAGCGAAGTCTTTTAACGGAACTAAAATATTATAAATATTAGCCGATATTGGGCATAAAGCAAAAAAATGTTTCTACTTTTGTGCCTTTATATGCAACAAACTTATTTTTGGATGAAAAATAGAATAGTACTATTTGTAGCGGGATGCATTGCATTGTTCTTGTCTTCTTGTCTTAATTCGGACGAACAGGAATATGATATACCTAAGGATTGTCAGATAACAGCTTTTTCTTTGAGCAGTGATTCTGTTCCCGGGTTGAGTGCAGTGAAGTTTGTGATCGATCAGGTGAACGGACGTATTTTTAATCCGGATTCCATGCCTTATGGAACCGAGATAGAGAAAGTGGTTTGTACGGTATCGCGTGCCAACGGGTTGTATTCGATAGAGGTTACTCAGGAGGCTTTGCCTGATTCTACCTATTTCTGGAATACGAAAGATTCGCTGGATTTCTCCAAGCCGGTCAAATTCGTAACGATGGCTTACGACATGATTACCAAGAAAACATATACGGCTCAGGTGAATATTCACCAGCAGGTTCCCGATTCCA
Organism: Parabacteroides sp.; assembly: GCA_021204335.1. Lineage (GTDB taxonomy): Bacteria > Bacteroidota > Bacteroidia > Bacteroidales > Tannerellaceae > Parabacteroides. The sequence continues at coordinate 11,196 of JAJPZM010000037.1, forward strand.
TGTCGTGGGAGCTGTTAAACAGCAATCTTCCAGGTTTCCCTGCTAAAGAACAGAAAGTGGTAACCTGGTGGGAAGGAAATGACGAGTCCTATTATATGTATACGCAATCGACGGATGCAGGCAATGGATATTCCTTGCATGTCGCTCCTATTTCAAACCCGAACAGTTGGACGGAGCTTGCTATGGAAGGTCTGCCGGCAGGTGAAGCCCGTTTGTCCCAGATGACGGGATATGAAGATGCTTTGTATGTGCCTACGACAAAGGGCGAGCTCTATCGTTCTGTGGATGGGCAGAAATGGGGGGGCTGGTAGATATGGCGTTGTCTGTTAAAACGGTTCTGGGAGCAATCGCGGAAGGCGGATTGAACCAATCTGCATCGTTGGCTGTCATTATAGATAATAACGGTACATTGAATTTTGCAGCGATGGATAAGGATATGAACTGGACGACCGGCAATGCCGTTCCCGACGGGTTCCCGGTAAGCGGCTTCGGTTCTCTTTTAGTTCTGTCTTCAGCAAGCAAACAATATAGTTTGACTGCGGTTGCCGGCAAGGATAAAGACGGCAAGTTGCTGAATTCAGCCTGGAGTACTACTAACGGTTATTCATGGGTAATACTGACCGATATCGAATCGAATTATTTTGAGAAAAGAGAAGGTATAATGCTGTCTCTTTATGATGATAAATATTGTATGATAGGTGGTATCGACGAGTCTAACAAGGCTCTGAAAGACATCTATTTCTCTATCGACTATGGTGTGACCTGGACATTGTCGGACACACTGACTGTCATGTCGGAAGACTACAAGGCAAGAGGTTTTGCTTCCGTAGCGGTGGATAAAGAAAAATTCATGCTGCTTTTCGGAGGAAAAGAGAGCGACAATGCAAACGAGCTGGGGCAACTTTGGCGTGGACGTATAAACCGTTTGGGTTTTAAGGATTGAGAAAGTTCGTGGAGTAAAGTATAATTTTAGGAAGAATTTAGCGTTAGAAAAAGAGATGTAGAAACATAACAGTATGAATATGACTTCAACTTTTTTTCAACGGATTCTTATCTTGATACTGATTGCCGGATCATTTACCAGTCTCCATGCGCAGGAATATAAATATGAAATAGGCGGAATGGCAGGGGGCGCCTTCTATATGGGAGACGCCAACAAGAATGCTTTCTTTAAGGGGATGAACCCCGCAGTGGGTGCTGTTTTCCGCTATAATGCCAACTTCAGATGGGCTTTTAAAGGTAATCTGATGTGGGGGCAGGTTTCAGGCAGTACGGAAGGACTGGAAAATGTTTTTCCTGACAATGCACAGGCATCGTTCAGCCGTAGCCTGATTGAACTGGGCGGGCAGATGGAGTTTAACTTTATGCCGTACAGTGACAAATTTGCATACGCAGGGGCGAAGCGTTTTACTCCCTATGTCTTTATGGGACTGGGTCTCACGATGGGAATGGGGAATCAGACGTTTTTTGGCCCGAATATCCCGTTAGGGGTAGGCGTAAAGTATAAAGTAAAGAACAGGATTAACCTGGGTTGCGAGTTCTCGTTCCGTAAGTTGTTCGGAGATAATTTCGATGTGACGGACGATAGCAATGCGATACTGGATAATCCTTATCAGATGAGCAGCAGTTTTTTGAAGAACAAGGATTGGTATTCATTTTTACTGCTGTCTGTTACCTGGGACTTCGGTCCGCGTAACAGGCCATGTAATAGTATAAACAGTAACAGTACGTTCAGGTACTGAAAACACTATGTCATTGATTGAAGAAATAGACAAAGATCGTTTGCCGCAACATGTGGCGATAATTATGGATGGAAACGGACGTTGGGCCAAGGCACAGGGGAAAGACCGGAGCTATGGGCACCAGGAAGGCGTCGTCTCCGTACGTAAAGTGGTGGAAGCGGCAACGGCTATTGGGTTGAAGTATCTGACAGTGTACACTTTTTCAACAGAAAACTGGAATCGTCCGGAAGCGGAGGTAAAGGCTTTAATGAGCCTGCTTGTTTCGGCAATTCATCGTGAAACGCCCGATTTGATGAAAAACAATGTACGTCTGATGGCTATCGGAAATCTGGATCGCCTGCCCGAGGATGCGCATGTCACTTTGCTGGATTGTATACAACAAACATCGGCCAATACCGGTACGACACTGGTACTGGCTCTTAGCTATTCTTCCCGCTGGGAGATTGCGGAAGCTGTAAAACAGCTGGCTGTTCTGGCACTGGAAAAGAAAATAAACCCCAACGATATAACCGAGGCAGTTGTCTCGGACCACCTGACGACCAAAGGCATTCCCGACCCTGATTTATTGATCAGGACCGGAGGAGAAAAACGCGTCAGCAACTTTTTGCTTTGGCAATGCTCGTATGCGGAGTTCTGCTTTACCGATGTTTTTTGGCCGGCATTCAGAGAAGAAGAGTTGTATGAAGCTATATTGTATTACCAGCAACGTGAACGCCGTTTCGGTAAGACAAGTGAGCAATTAATCTTATAAACAATAGCTGTTATATGTACAAAAGAATAGTGCTGTTTTTTATTTTTCTGGGTTTTGCCTGCGGAGCATTTGCTCAGGAAAGTGACACTACCAAGGTTGAAGCACCGGCAGAAGTGCCGGTCATTGATTATTCGTTAACGCCGAAACGGTATAAAATTGCCGATATTAAGGTAACGGGTATTAAGAATTATGATGATTTCGTGTTAATCGGTTTCTCCGGGCTATCGGTCGGTGATATAGTCACTATTCCCGGTGATGAGATTACAACAGCGGTAAAGCGTTTTTGGAAGCACGGATTGTTTTCGGATGTAAAAATCCTGGCAACCAAGATAGAGGACGATCAGGTTTGGCTGGAAATCCAGTTGAAGCAACGTCCCCGTATTTCGCAAGTAAATTATCATGGTATCAAGAAAGGAGAAAGGGAAGACCTGGAAGCCAAGCTGGGCTTGAAGAAGGGATTCCAGATTGCTCCCAACGTGATAGACCGTACAAAGATCGTTATCCAGAAGTTCTTTGATGCCAAAGGCTTTAAGAATGTCGATGTGGAAATCATACAGCGCGACGACCTGGCTAATGAAGGCGAGGTTATCGTAGACATCAACATCGATAAGAATGAAAAGACTAAGATACACCGTATTTACTTTGAAGGCAACGAGGCTTTGTCTGCCCGCGACCTGAAAAAGGCGATGAAGAAGACGAACGAAAAGTTCAGCATCCCGAACGACTGGAAAACCAGTATCCTGGAAGCATTCAGTACAAAGAAATTTACGACCGAGGAGTATGAAAAAGATAAGCAGAATATTATCTCCAAATACAACGAACATGGTTATCGCGATGCCGTTCTGCTTGCAGACAGCGTTGTGAACTTTAATGAAAAGAAGGTCGATATCTTCCTGAAGCTGGAAGAAGGAGATAAATATTATTTGAAAGATATACGTTTTGTTGGTAACACGCAATATGCATCCGATTATCTGGAAGCTATTCTGGGTATGAAACCGGGTGAAGTATATAATCAGAAGAAATTGACGGAACGTCTGTCGACAGACGAAGATGCCGTATCGAATGTATATTATAACAACGGTTATATCTTCTTTAATGCCGACCCGGTGGAGGTGGATGTGGATAACGATTCCATTTCGTTGGAAGTGCGTATCCAGGAAGGTCCGCAGGCAACAATCAATCGAGTGATCATTAACGGTAACGACCGTTTGTATGAAGATATTGTACGTCGTGAGCTTCGTACCAAGCCGGGTATGTTGTTCAGCCGCGAAGACTTGATGCGTTCAGTTCGTGAAATTGCACAGATGGGACACTTCGACCCTGAAAACATGGAGCCGAAGCCGATACCGGATCCTGAAAACGGTACGGTGGATATCCAGTATAACTTGACCTCGAAGGCAAACGACCAGATCGAGTTCTCCGCCGGTTGGGGGCAGACAGGTGTGATCGGTAAGCTGAGTTTGAAGTTTACGAACTTCTCCATGAAGAACTTCCTGAATCCGAAGACATATAAAGGTATCATTCCGCAGGGTGAAGGACAGACGCTTACATTGAGCGGCCAGACCAACGGACGTTATTATCAGGCATACAGTATTTCGTTTATGGATCCCTGGTTCGGCGGACGACGCCCGAATACACTTTCCGTAAGTGCTTACTTCTCTAAACAGACAGATATCAGTAGCAACTATTACAATAATAGTATGTCAAACTACTATAGCGGTTATTCTTATTATGGCAATGGTTATGGAAACTATGAATTGGCCTACGACCCGGATAAATCGATCATGATGTTCGGTCTGGCTGCCGGTTACGGTAAGCGTTTGAACTGGCCGGATGACTACTTCCAGTTTATGGCTACACTAAATTATCAGATGTATATCATGCACGATTGGGCATACTTCCTGGTACAGAACGGTACCTGCCATAATATCAACCTCGAGTTGATGTTGCAGCGTAACTCTATCGATAACCCGTTGTATACTCGCCGCGGTTCACAGTTCTCTTTATCTGTCAGTGCAACTCCGCCGTATTCTTTGTGGGACGGAAAGGATTATGCAAACATGAGCGACGATGATCCCAGCAAGTTTAAGTTTATCGAATACCACAAGTGGAAGTTCAAAGCGAAGATATTCTCTCCGTTAGCCCCTCTGACTGTGAAGCGTACACCGGTCTTGATGAGCCGCGTTGAATACGGTTTCCTGGGATCTTACAACAAAGATAAACGTTCTCCGTTTGAGACTTTCTATATGGGTGGTGACGGTATGAGTGGTTACTCAAGCACGTATGCAACTGAAACGATTGGTTTGAGAGGTTACGAAAACGGTAGTATTGCCGGTAACGGTGGTTATAGCTCGTATGGTTACGCTTATTCACGTCTGGCGATGGAGTTGCGTTATCCGTTCCTGTTGGAACCGTCTTCTACAATCTACGGTCTGGTATTTGTTGAAGCGGGTAATGCCTGGAAACAGTTGAAAGACTTTAATCCGTTCGATCTGAAACGTTCGGCCGGTGTCGGTGTCCGTATCTTCCTGCCGATGATCGGTTTGATGGGCATCGACTGGGCGTATGGTTTCGACAAGGTTGACGGACAACGCAGCGCAGGTGGCAGCAACTTCCACTTCATTATCGGACAAGAGTTCTAATAACGGATAATTGAAAATTAACAATTCAGCATTAAGCATTAACCATAATTCATTGGAACAAAGTAAACCCTCCGCTATATTTGTAGTCAGAGAGTGAAACTATAAAAAGAAAGCGTATGAAGAAGATTATTGTATTGAGTTGTATGATGCTCCTTTGCTCTTTTGCCGGTATGGCGCAGAAGTTTGCATTAATAGATATGGAATACATATTAAAGAATATTCCTGCCTATGAAATGACAAACGAACAGTTGAGCCAGGTATCGAAGAAATGGCAGAATGAGGTGGAAGTCATTCAGCAGGAAGCACAAAATATGTATAAAACCTATCAGAGCGATCTGGTGTTCCTGTCTGCAGAAATGAAGACGAAGCGTGAAGAAGAAATCGTAAAGAAAGAACAGGAAGCGCAGGACCTGAAACGTCAGTATTTCGGACCGGAAGGCGAACTGTTTAAAAAACGTGAGAGCCTGATGAAACCGATACAGGATGAAATTTATAATGCTGTAAAGGAAATATCGGAAGACAAGGGTTATCAGCTTGTTGTCGACCGCGCCTCGGCCATGAGCATTATTTTTGCATCTCCGAAGATAGATATCAGCAATGAAGTGCTGCTAAAGTTAGGATATTCAAAATAAATGCTTGCATTTGTGCGCTTTATGCACACAATATATGATTGATTAATAACAAAGTAATATTTTATAGAAAATGAAGAAACTGATTTTTTTATTGTTGATGATTCTCCCGTTAGGAGTTTTCGCCCAAGACATGAAGGTGGCTATTGTTAATATCAACGAGCTGATCCCGATGATGCCTGAAGTAACTGCTTTGCAGGAAACTATGAAGCAAATGAACGATGAGTACATGGGTGAAATGAAGATTATTCAGGATGAGTATGATAAGAAATATGCTGACTATATCGCTCAACAGGATTCATTAACCGAAAATATCAAATTGAGAAGAATGCAGGAATTGCAGGATCTCGACCAGCGCCTTCAGAACTTCTCGCAGGTTGCACAGCAGGATATGAGTAAAAAACAGCAGGAACTGTTCGCTCCGATCCAGGACAAGGTTAGAAATGCAATCAAGGCAGTAGGTGATGAAAAAGGATATGCTTATATCTTTGACGCTAATCCGGGTATGGTTCTTTATACCGGCAATGCAGCTATCGATGCTACTCCGTTAGTAAAAGCTAAATTAGGTTTGAAATAATAGGGATTTAGTAAAGATATAACAAAGGATGCCTTTCTATGGAGGGCATCCTTTGTTATATTATAAAAGGAAGGAGCAAATATGTTTTCACAGCAACCGGGTCCCATCGGGATATTCGACTCCGGATATGGAGGACTCACTGTTTTTGATAAGATACGTGAGTCAATGCCTGACTACGATTATATTTATCTGGGAGATAATGCCCGCACTCCTTACGGACCGCGCTCGTTCGAAGTGGTCTACCGCTTTACCCGTCAGGCAGTGATAAAACTCTTTTCAGAAGGTTGCCAGTTGGTTATTCTGGCTTGTAATACGGCTTCGGCAAAGGCATTGCGTACGATTCAGCAACGCGATTTGCCGGAACTGGATCCGGATCGTCGCGTACTGGGGGTTATTCGTCCGACTGTCGAACGGACGGACCAGGTCAGTTCAACCAAGCATATCGGTATATTGGGCACTTCCGGGACGATCTCATCGCAATCTTATTCGATGGAGATAGAGAAGATGTTCCCCCACATAACCGTAACGGGCGAGGCCTGTCCGATGTGGGTTCCCCTGGTTGAGAACAATGAATTTGATTCCCCAGGGGCGGATTATTTTGTGAAGAAGCATTTGGATCATATATTATCCGTAGACCCGCAGATCGACACGCTTGTATTGGGCTGTACGCATTACCCTCTTTTGACCGACAAGATTAGGCAATATTTACCGGAAGGTATAACCCTTTTCGCTCAGGGCGAATACGTTGCCGAAAGTTTGAAAGACTATCTGAAAAGGCATCCCGAAATGGATCGGAAATTAACCCGTCGTGGCGAATGTCGTTTTATGACAACTGAATCTGCAGATAAATTCACCGAAGCGGCATCCGTCTTTTTAAAGGACCGGATAGAAGTAGAACAGATTTCAATCGATTAAATAGCAGCCCGATGAACCTGAAGAAATGCTTGATCCTGTTAGTCCTCTTATCTGCTTGTCTTTATGGTAATGCGGAAGACCTGGATGCTTATTTGCGTAGCAAGGGATTGGTCGATGTATCCGAATTGGATTCGACGATCCGCGTTGAATTAATTTATGCTACGACTGATAATTTTATGGGAGAGGCTGTCTATTCGGGTATTACTCGTGCCTGGCTTCATCCGGATGCCGCCCGGAAACTGGTAGCAGCCCAGCAATTGCTGAAAAAGGAACGCCCCGACCTTACGCTGCTTGTTTACGATGCCGCCCGCCCGATGTCGGTACAGCGTAGAATGTGGAAGCTGGTACGTGGAACGGATAAGGTGAACTATGTCAGCAATCCCGCCAATGGGGGAGGTTTGCATAATTATGGAATGGCTGTCGATGTTACTCTCTCGGATGAAAGCGGAGAACCTCTTCCTATGGGAACGCCTTTTGACTTCTTTGGCGAGGAAGCCCATACAAATAATGAAGAAGCCTTACTGAATGCTGGCAAGATCGACCGCAAGGCATTCGATAACCGCCGCCTGCTTCGCCGGATCATGCGAAAGGCCGGCTTCCGTATTATTCCTTACGAATGGTGGCATTTTAATGCTTGCAGCCGGGCAGAAGCCCGGCAAAGCTATCCTGTGGTGGATTAATTGATACTCTTTCCGAAAGGAGTGAGGGCAAGAGCTGCCATTTTGAAATGTTGTCTCCCCCAGGGTATGCCGATGATGGTAATGCACAGCAATAAACCAAATCCCAGATGAGTCAGGCAGATCCAGAATCCCCCCCCAGTATTAACCAGAGAATGTTCATGATGATGGAAAGGCAACCGCCCGAATTCCCATTGTCTGTAATCCTGCTACCAAACGGCCACAAAGCCAGTAAAGCCAGTTTCATTGTCTGTAGCCCGAAAGGTATGCCAATGATGGTTACCATTAATAGCAGGCTTGAGACCAGATATTCGATGCTGGTGACCAGCACGCCGAATATTAACCAGATGATGTTGCCTAAAAATTTCATATTTCGGTAAATTTATGATGTTTACAAATGTAATACAATTCTCATAAAAAGCAATAGTTATCGAAGTATAAACGGGTAGGCACCGGATCACCGACGGATAGTTATCCGTTTAAAATGCATAGGCATCCGTTTGGATGCTTCTCCGCATACTGTCCAATTCTGCAAATACTTCCTGCTTTACGATTGCAAAACTATCGCGTAGCTCAGGCTTCACCGGAAGCGAAGGCGGCGCTTCCATATTGAGCGGATTGATCGGCTCTCCGTTTTTATGTACGCGGAAATCCAGATGGGGACCTGTCGATAATCCTGTAGAACCTACATAGGCGATTACTTCCCCTTGCTGTACGTGCGAACCCACCTGTATCCCTTTGGCAAACTTGCTAAGGTGCATATAAGTTGTCGTATATACGGAATTATGTTTTACTTTCAGAAAGTTTCCGCCACCGCTCTGATATCCTTTTGCTATCACAGTGCCGGCTCCGATACTTTTAACCGGTGTACCGACCGGGGCTGCATAATCGACTCCATGATGCGCACGATAGCGTTTCAGAATCGGATGATAGCGGGCATTGGTGAAACGGGACGTTATACGGAATATATCCAAAGGAGCTTTCAGGAATGCCTTTCGCAAACTGCTCCCGTCCTGGTCGAAGTATTCGAATACACTGTCCTGTGTAAACGGGATGGCAATGAAGTCTTTCCCCTGATGGTTGAAGACGGCGCCCCGGATACTGCTGATGCTTAAAGCCGTTGTGTCGTCTATATAGGCAATGTCATACAGGACGCGAAAAGAATCGCCTTCCTTCACGTCATAGAAATCGATCTGCCAGGCAAAAACATCGGCAATATTAATAGCCAGCAACGGATTGACGCCTTTCGATTGCAAAACGTTCCATAAGGAAGAATTGATCGTCCCTTCCACATAATTACGCTTCAAAGTGATCGGTTTATTGAACTCGTAGGCGCGGATCGTATCGCCCGTAAAGTCGATCACCGCATAGTCGGTGCGCGTTTTGGCAAAAGCGATGTAACGGATCCCGGCCGTACTGTCTTGCATTGAAAAGGTATAATAGTGCATACCAGCTTGCAGTTTGGTAGGGTCGAGAACATCGGCAGCCGAGCGGCTGATACTGTCTGTCATCGCCGCAGCGAATCCCAAACTGGAGAAGATAGCCGCCGGATTATCCCCGTTCTTCATTTTATATTCTTTTACTTCAAGCGTATCGATGCAGATGCCGTATTGATATACATGTTGCAAGCTATCGATCCATTCGCTGTCGACTTCTTCTTCTTCGCATTGTTTAGGCGTGTTTTTACAGGAGATACCCAATATGAACAGCAAGATCAATACAGGCGCAATGTTTAAATTCTTCATGATATCCTCTTTATCGTTTATACGTGAGAATGTAAACTTACGGAAAATATTGTAAACACGAAAACCTTTATCTCTAAGCCCTTTATTTCTTTCGGATTGTTAATGTAAACTAAATAGCGTATCTTTGGGGAACAATTCGGGCCTATTTAGCGTCTTATTTCTGTAAGTGATATAACAAATAGTATAGAATATGAAAAGAGTAATTTTTTATGTATTGATGCTCCCGATGATTCTCGGGATGATGATTTCTTGTTCTGAAGCCAAAACAGATGCAAAGAAACTGGAAGGTAAATGGAATGTGACGGAAGTAAAAGGTGAAAAGATTGCGAAAGAAGGGTTACCTTATATGGAGTTCGACATGGCGCAGAAGGAATTGCACGGAAACGGCGGTTGCAACATGTTTAATACTTCCATTACCTTGGATGACAATGATGTTTCAGCGATAACTATAGCTCCCGCCGCCGCAACCATGATGGCTTGCCCGGATATGACAATCGAAGATGCCGTATTTAAAGCAATGGGTGATGTCAAAGGAGTGAAAGCCGGTAGCTCGGAAAACGAAATGGTTTTGGTAGATCAGGCCGGTAACGTTTTATTGGTTTTGCCTAAAAACTAACTAAAATGAAGAAGTTTTTATATCTCTGCCTGGTTATAGCAGGAATCGCTGTATTGGCATCCTGTAAGTCGCAGAAGGCTGTAGTGGCCTCGTTTTCGGATCTGGATGGAGAATGGACTGTCGTCGAATTGAATGGCAATAAGCTGACAGATAGCAAACAACTTATCGTTATCGATGCTGCCCGCAAGCATTTATCCGGCAATGCCGGTTGCAACCGTATGACGGGAAATATCGAATATTCGGATGCTCAGAAGAATATTATTAAATTCCCCCAGGTGGCGACGACCCGGATGGCGTGTCTTGAACCGAATAACGAACAGGAGTTTTTGCAGGCCTTGAATAAAGTGGTACGTTTCCAGGCTGAAGGAACTGTGAAACCGATCGATACGATCGTCTTGTATGGTACGGATAACAGCAAGTTGATGGTTATTCAAAAGAAATAAATAGTAAATAGTGAAATAAGCGAAGGGCGGTTCTGCAGAAGGATCGCCCTTCTTTTCTTTATACCGTACAAGGAATCTTTAGGGTAAAACGGCTGCCTTTCCCTTCTTCCGACCGGATCAATATCTCTCCGTCTAACCGTTCGGCTATTGTTTTGCAGATGGATAGTCCCAATCCTGTGCCTTGGGCGAATTCATCATGTTTGTAGAACCGTTCGAATATTTTATATGATTATCCGCATGATGTCCGTTGATTTATTGAACATCATATGAAT
>JAJPZM010000363.1 GCA_021204335.1 Parabacteroides sp.
GAACAATGTATTGCATATTATTCTCGTGGTGGTCCTTCTAGTCATTAGTAGGTAAGGGGAAAGGTGTGTAAGAAGTTGTGAAGTCGTTAATGATATTTCTTAAGCCTTTCTCCATAGAGAGGGGCTTTTTTATTGACTAAAAAGAGAAAAAGATATGATGAAGAATCCGTTAAGAAGTTCTTATAGCACAGAGGGCAGACGCATGGCTGGAGCCCGTGCTTTATGGCGTGCCAACGGCATGAAGGAAGAACAGTTCGGTAAACCGATTATTGCCATTGTGAATTCATTTACCCAGTTTGTGCCGGGACATATGCATTTGCACGAGATCGGCCAGCAGGTGAAAGCGGAGATTGAAAAACTCGGTTGCTTTGCCGCTGAATTCAATACCATTGCCATCGACGACGGTATTGCTATGGGACACGACGAAATGCTTTATTCTCTTCCTTCCCGCGATATTATTGCAGACAGTGTGGAATATATGGTGAATGCCCATAAGGCAGATGCAATGGTATGTATCAGCAACTGCGATAAGATCACTCCGGGTATGTTGATGGCTGCCATGCGTCTGAATATTCCGACGATCTTTGTTTCCGGCGGCCCGATGGAAGCCGGTAATCTGGATGGACGCGCCTTGGATCTGATCGATGCCATGATCGAAGCAGCCGACGATTCTATCAGCGACGAACAGGTGGAAAAAGTGGAACGTTCGGCTTGTCCGACCTGCGGTTGCTGCTCGGGTATGTTTACGGCCAACTCGATGAACTGCCTGAACGAAGCAATCGGCCTGGCTCTTCCGGGCAACGGTACGATTGTGGCTACCCATGCCAACCGTACCCACCTGTTTAAGAAAGCAGCCCGAATGATTGTTGATAACGCTTATAAATATTATCGTGATGGCGACGAGTCTGTTCTGCCTCGCAGTATTGCTACCCGTCAAGCTTTCCTGAATGCGATGTCGCTCGATATAGCGATGGGCGGATCTACCAATACGGTGCTTCATCTGCTGGCTGTTGCCCATGAAGCGGAAGCCGACTTCACCATGAAAGATATCGATATGCTTTCACGCAAAACACCGGTTATCTGTAAGGTGGCTCCGAGTTGCTCTTACCATGTGGAAGACGTGAACCGGGCAGGCGGTATCCTCGGTATTATGAATGAATTGGTAAAAGCTGGTCTGGTAGATGCTTCTGCGAAACGGGTGGATGGCTTGACGCTTGCCGAGGCTATCGATCAATATTGCATCACCTCTGTAAATGTAACAGAAGAAGCGATCAATATCTATAAGAGTGCTCCGGCTCACCGTTTCAATCTGGTACTCGGATCACAGGAAAGCTATTATAAAGAGTTGGATACCGACCGCGCAACAGGTTGTATCCGCGATGTAGAACACGCATACGTAAAAGACGGCGGTCTGTCTGTTCTTTACGGAAATATAGCACAGGACGGTTGTGTGGTTAAAACTGCCGGCGTGGATGAAAGCATCTTCCGCTTTGCCGGTCCTGCCAAAGTATTTGATTCGCAGGATGCTGCTTGCGAGGGTATCCTGAAAGACAAGGTCGTCTCCGGCGATGTCGTCGTCATCACCTATGAAGGTCCGAAGGGTGGTCCGGGTATGCAGGAAATGTTATATCCTACCTCTTATATAAAGAGTAAACACCTGGGAAAAGAATGTGCATTGATCACAGACGGACGCTTCAGCGGTGGAACATCAGGTTTGTCGATTGGACATATCTCTCCCGAAGCAGCTGCCGGCGGAGCGATAGGATTGGTGAAAGAGGGTGATATTATCGAAATTAATATTCCCGAAAGAACCATAAACGTAAAGGTAAGCGATGAAGAACTCGCCGAGCGTCGTCAGGCAGAAGAAGCCCGCGGCACAAAAGCCTTTACACCTCCTTTCCGCCAACGTACGGTATCGAAAGCACTGAAAGCATACGCGAAGATGGTTGCTTCGGCCGATAAAGGCGGTGTACGAATAGTAGAAGATTAATAAAACCCAAACACTATAATTAAGAGATGGATAAACAAAAGATAACCGGTTCAGAAGCTTTGCTGAAAGCGCTGATCGCTGAAGGAGTAGATACTATCTTCGGTTATCCGGGGGGGCAGGCGATTCCTATTTACGATAGTTTATATGATTACAGAGACCAATTAAAGCATATACTGGTACGTCACGAACAGGGGGCGACACATGCCGCACAAGGTTATGCTCGTGTTTCAGGAAAAGTGGGAGTAACGTTGGTTACTTCCGGTCCCGGTGCAACGAATACGATTACCGGTATAGCCGATGCCTTGATGGACAGTACGCCTATGGTTGTGATTGCCGGGCAGGTACCCTCTCCGCTATTGGGAACCGATGCTTTTCAGGAAGTCGATGTAATCGGTATTACTCAACCTATTACCAAATGGGCTTACCAAATACGTAAACCGGAAGAAATAGCTTGGGCGGTTTCCCGTGCCTTTTATATTGCTTCGACTGGCCGTCCGGGTCCTGTTGTACTGGATTTGGCGAAAGATGCACAGGTCGGTTTGGTTGATTACGAATATAATAAGGTAGACTTTGTCCGTAGCTATCAGCCGGAGCCGGATATTAAACAGGAACGTATTGAAGCGGCAGCCGCCCTGATCAATCATGCAAAGAAACCTTTCTGTCTGGTAGGTCAAGGGGTCATACTCGGCGGTGCAGAGGATGAGTTGAAAGCCTTCCTGTTGAAAAACGATATACCTGCCGGTTCCACCGTATTGGGTCTGTCTGCATTACCTTCCGATTTCCTATTAAATAAAGGAATGCTCGGTATGCATGGAAATGTAGGTCCCAACCGCAAGACAAACGAATGCGACGTATTGATCGCTATCGGTATGCGTTTCGACGACCGTGTAACCGGCGACCTGCAAACGTATGCCAAGCAGGCAAAAGTAATTCATCTCGATATCGATAACTCGGAGATCGGCAAGAATGTACCGGTCGACGTAAAGGTGTTGGGTAACGCGAAACATACCATTCCGATGATTACCGCCTTGCTGGAAGAACGCAAGCGACCCGAATGGAATGCCGAGTTTGAACCCGATGAAAAGGAAGAATATAATAAGGTAATAGAAAAAGAACTTTATCCCACCAGCGGCCAGCTGAAGATGGGAGAGGTAGTGCGCAAAGTATCCGAGGCAACCGACAACGATGCTATCCTGGTGACCGACGTTGGCCAGAACCAGATGATGGGTGTCCGTTACTTCAAATACAAACAAACCCGCAGTGTGGTAACATCGGGTGGTCTGGGCACGATGGGCTTCGGCCTTCCCGCTGCTATCGGTGCCAAGTTGGGTGCACCCGACCGTACGGTTTGCTTCTTTACCGGCGATGGCGGTATCCAGATGACCATCCAGGAATTGGGTACGATCATGCAGGAAAACCTGAACGTAAAGATTATCGTTTTGAATAATAATTTCCTGGGTATGGTCCGCCAGTGGCAGGAATTGTTCTTCCACGAACGCTATTCGAATACAACCATGAAGAATCCCGATTTCGTGGCGATAGTCAAAGCTTTCGGCATTGCTTCACGTGCGGTAGACAAACGCGAAGAACTGGATGATGCAATCGCGGAAATGCTGAACCACGATGGTGCATACCTCTTGGTTGCCAACGTCGAAACCTGCGGTATGGTATATCCGATGGTTCCTGCCGGAGCCAGCGTAACAAACATGATTTTGGGAGATAAGTAAGGAGGAGAAACTATGAATACAAAGAATTTATATACCGTTATTATCTTTTCAGAGAACACAGTAGGTCTTCTGAACCAGATAACTGTTATCTTTACGCGCCGGCAACTGAATATCGAGACGCTTTCTGTTTCTCCCTCGGCTATCAAGGGGATACATAAGTTTACAATTACCACCTTTACCGACGAAGATACGATCGATAAGGTCGTTAAGCAGATCGACAAGCGTGTGGATATTCTGAAAGCTTATTATAATACGGATGAGGACCTGGTTTATCAGGAAATCGCCCTTTATAAGCTGAGTACCGAACTCTTTATCAAGATGGGTACGGTAGAAGATTTGATCCGCAAGTACAATGCCCGTATCCTTGAAATGAACGAGGATTGCGTGGTGCTCGAAAAGAGCGGTCACTACGATGAAACCCAGGCGCTGTTCAAAGAGTTGAGCGAGAAAATCGGTGTCCTGCAATTTATCCGCTCCGGCCGTATTGCGATTACCAAAAGCAAAGTGGAACGGTTGAGCGATATGTTGTCGGCAATGGAAAAGAAGTTACAGGAAAAACAAGTGTAATATGGAGAAGAACAAAGTAGGAGAATTTCATTTCGTAACAGAGTCCTATCTGATGGACTTTCGGGGACGTCTCACGATCCCGATGATCGGTACTTATTTGTTGCATGCGGCTTCTTGCCATGCTGCCGACCGTGGTTTCGGTTACAACGACATGACCGAAAAGCATACCGCATGGGTGCTTTCCCGTCTGGCTATCGAAATGACATCTTATCCTGCGATGTCGGAATCCGTTACCTTATATACTTGGGTAGATGAAGTAGGCAAGTTGTTCACCAGCCGTTGTTTCGAACTGGTGAACGGTGAAGGCGAGACCTTTGGCTACGCCCGCTCCATCTGGGCCGCAATCGATATGGAAACGCGCCGTCCCACCTTGTTGGATGTGGAAGGGTTGAGTGCCTATATCACCAACCGTCCCTGTCCGATCGAGAAACCCGGCAAGATTGCCCCGGTGGAAAACAAGGCGCGGCGCCGGGGGGGGGGGGGGGGGGGGGGGGGGGGGGGGGGGGGGGGGGGGGGGGGGGG
>JAJPZM010000226.1:0-19223 GCA_021204335.1 Parabacteroides sp.
TTCCGGGACGCTGCCGTCTTCAAGAATCATGTAGTTGACTTCCCGGTCGCCCTGTTCCAGTTCGAACTGATAATAGAGACCGGACGGCATTTCTACGATATCGACATCTTCTATCCGGAAGTCTTTGTATTCGGATGCTTTCAGCGTATTCAGCACAACAGCCGGGACATCGGCTAATCTTACTTCCCATTCGGTCGAAACCCATTCATTGCTCGCATTGAAGTAAACATCTTTGTAGATATTGTTATGAAGGATATCGACTTCAATACCGTTCTTCTCCGTATCGAATTCCAGGATAGTTGCGCCCGGGTACATCTCATTGATGGCGGCAGTGATGGTTTGCGGCATTTCTACCGGATAGTCGTCGTTGTTGTCGGAGTCGGTAACCGTTTTGATGAGGATGCCATCTTCCGTATAGTACAGGTCGACCTCTTTATCGCCCTGCTCCACTTCTATGATGTAGAGGGTGGCGGCACCGGCACGTTCCAGCTTGTCGAAGTCGGTTGCTTTCCAATCTTTATACGCATTCTTTGGCAAGTCGAGACGAATAGGTTCGGGAAGGAGACCATAGTTTATCTCGGTCTTCGTCATCAGCCATTTGCCGTTGGTGTCAAACCAGGCTTCGGTGTCATTGCCACTAAGTTTGAAGTCGGCGACTTCGTAGCCTTTCTTGATTTCCCACTTTACTTTACCGGCATTCGGATATTTCTCGTCGAATGCTTTGGTAATGGTTTGATCGGGTTGGTACTTGTTATCGTCATCGTCGCAACTGGCAAAGACGAACAGACCGCAGAGGGCTAACAGGAATAGTTTTGCTTTCATACTTTTTTCTTTTTGTTGTTTCTATTAATCGAATTTCTTAAAATTACCGTTACGGTCGAACTTGAGTTCAAGGTCGCTGTTGAGCTTGACTTCGTATTCGCGTGCATTCTTATCTACCGGATATGACCGTGTTGTCCGGGAAGTTCTTCCGCAGATAGTCGGCTATCTTCTGCGGCAAGACACTCAGGGGGATGGAAGCATGGCGTGCTTCGATCTCTTCCCACTCGCCCGACTTGTCGAACTCAACGCTTACCCCGTTTGTCATGATCACATCATAACCTTTCGTGCCCAGCAAATTGCTTTCTATCTTGATATGGGAGATATCGGTTTGCGTAAAATTGGCTGCAAGGAACTTCTGGCTCGTAGCCGGCAGTACCGATTTATCTCTCGTCACCTTTTCATTGTCCGCGAAGATCGCCATTGTCGATAACAACAAGCTGACCATGATTAATCCAAACTTCTTCATATCCTTTTCCTTTTATTTATTACTGATTACAATGCAAAGGAACGGATACATTTGGGAAAGATTTGGGAATACCATCTCATTTAAACGTTAATATGAATTGATGTACCCCATCATATACATATTTAATATCTATATGATAAAGCGATGCGATCGACTGCACGATAGCCAACCCCAACCCCGTAGAATCCTTCTTATGCGTTTGCTTCTCAAACCGGTTGAAAAGCGTCGCCTTGTTCAGCCCGGGGCTGTCGCTGCTGTTGGCAATAACCAGTTTGCGGGCGGTCACCGTAATGGCGATAGAGCCGTTTTCTATATTATGGACAAAAGCATTCTTCAACAGGTTACTTAGCAGGGTGGAAGCCAGCGACTCGTTCATCCGGCATCGCAGGATACCGGTTTCCGTGTAACTGACCTTTATCTGTTTGTACTCGTACATCTCTTCAAAATCGGGCAGGAACTTTCGGAGCAGGCCATTGAGCTCTATTTCGGCCGTATCCGTAAACTGCCTGTTATCGATACGCGAAAGAAGCAGCAACGATTTATTCATTTTTATAATCCCCCGGAGCGTTTGGTTGATGCCGGCAATTTCAACCAGCTGCTCCTCCGTGCAGTCCGGATTTTCGCTGAGCAGTTCCAGTTTGTTTAGGCAAATGGCAAGCGGCGTCTGCAACTCGTGCGAAGCATTTTCTACGAACTGCTTTTGTTCGTTGTACATTTCGGAGCTACGGTATATGGTCTCTTCGATGGCCTTGTTGAGTACCTTATACTCGTTCACCCGTGTCGGGTTGTCGAGGGGAGCCACCTGCTTACCGGGACGATAGGCTTTCAGCCAGTTGACAAGCCTGTATAACGGCCGCGAGCTGCTACGGAATACGAAATGAGATACCAACAGGATGCAACAAAGCAAACTGGTATATAAGATCACGATGCTCCAGAAGATAGCCTCTGCCAAATCCTCTTTTTCCAGCGTAGAGGTTTCGATCGTCAGCTCATAGAACTTCCGGTCGGCCGTCATGAACCAGGTTCGGAGCACGCGCACCGGCTCGTCTTCCATCTCGATTTCTATATAAGTAGTGGAATCGAAGAACTCGTCTTTATCCAGTTCGGCTTCCGACTCGGGGACTTCGCGGATATAATAGCGGGTCATGATGTCGACATGGTCGCGTAAGAGCGTACTGTCGGCAAGCACGCTTTTTATGATGATCTCCTTATAATTTTCGAGACTGTCGTTCGTCTCGTCGTCTATCTCATGCATGATGATGAAGTAGAAGCTGCATGCCCAGGCCGTCAGGATGATAAGCAACGGGATAGACAGGTTGCGGAAGGTATAATGGATCAGCTTCATCGTCTTATTCCTCATTCACCAGTTTATAACCGAAGCCGTAGACAGCTTTAATCTCCGGCAGGGCGCCTGCTGCCTTCAGCTTCTTCCGAAGGTTCTTGACCTGGCTGTAGATAAAGTCGAAGCTGTCTGCCTGATCGATATAATCTCCCCAGATCGATTCCGCCAATGCCCCTTTGCTGATAAGTCGGTCCGGGTTGGTGACGAAGTAATAAAGCAGGTCGAACTCCTTGCGGTTGAGCGCCAGCTCCTCATCATTAATATAGACGGCATGGCGGTCGGGATAAACAGTGATGTTTGCCACCTTGATATGCATCTCGCCATCCTGCTGTTTGCGGCGGATGATGCATTTGATACGCGCATTCAGTTCCGCCAGGTGGAAAGGCTTCGTCAGGTAGTCGTCGGCACCCAGCTCCAGCCCGGTAACCTTGTCCTCGATCGAATCTTTGGCGGAGACGATGATGACGCTGTCTTTCTTCCGCATCTTCTTCAATTCTTCCAGCAGTTTCAACCCGCTTCCGCCCGGCAGCATGATGTCCAGCACGATGCAGTCATAGTCGTAATCGCTGATCTTGAGCAATGCTTCGCGATAATCGGCAGCACTTTCCACGACATACCGCTCCTTTTCGAGCGAGCGGATCATTACTTCCCGCAACGCGTCTTCATCTTCTACAATCAGGATTTTCATAGGCTACATATCTTTTTCGCCAAAGGTATGGAAATATTCTGGCAAAAAGTTGGAATTTTCATGTTATGTTTTCCTTCCTTTGTCGTCATACTAACAGAATGGAACTTGAGACATTTAAAATAGTCGTACTGCCCCTTCGGGAGAAGTTGATGAACTTCACGCTACGGATGATGCAGGAGCGGGTATCGTGCAGGAGGCTTTCCTGAAGCTTTGGTATATCCGCGGGAAGCTCGACGGCTACCATAGTGTCGAAGCGCTGGTGATGCAAGTGACCAAGAATCTGACACTCGACAAGCTACGGGCTCGCCGTCCGGAAGCATCCGACATCGGCACCCTCTCGCTCGACTCAGGGCTGCCCAGTCCGGCCGAGCAGCTGGAGCAACAGGATGCCGCCGCCCGAATCCGCCGGCTGATCGCCCAGCTGCCCTCCGTACAGCAGACCATCATACGGATGAAAGACATCGAGGGCTACGAGATAGCAGAGATTGCCGAGATCACCGGTTCGCAGGTCGAAGCCGTCCGCAGTAACCTCTCGAGGGCACGGAAACGCATACGGGAACAATTTTTACAGTTAAACAAACAGGAACAGTTATGAACATAGATGAATTACTGAATCGCTATTTTGAAGGGGAAACCTCGGCAGGGGAGGAGCAGGAGCTTCGCCGCTTCTTCGCCTCGGCGGATGTTCCCGAACGGCTACAAGCCTACCGTCCGCTCTTCGCTTATTTCGATGAGGAGATTGCCGCGAAACGCGACATCGCTGAAGAGATCTGGTCGGAAATCGCCCCCGAAGCCGTACCTCGCTGCCGCCTGCACCTGAGCCGCAAGTCGATCGTCTACCTGCTGTTGTCGGCTGCGGCATGCGTATTGGCTTTCCTGACGGTCAACCGGTGGTTGTATCCCGCCGACTCCCTTTTCTGTTCCGACAATTACGTCGTCATCAACGGCCGCTGCTACACCGATATCCACAAGGTGCGCTCCCTGGCTTTCGAGGCGTTGCAGGAGGTGGCGACTCCGGCCGATGCCTATTTCCCCGCCGAAGACAACAGTGAGGACGACCGCGAGATTATCGATAACCAGCTAAAAGAATTAAGTTCCATATTTACTGACGAAGAATAAAAACATCGTGCAATGAAACAGATCAGATATACATTATTACTATGCCTCGCCTCCCTGCTACTATTCCCGACAGGAGCAGGAGCGACAGACGCAGAGGTACTGCAAAAAGACCTAAAGATACAAGACGTCTTCCAACGTTATGGCAGGAAGAAGAATGTAACCATGGTCGAGCTATCGAATGAGATGCTCGAGACCTACGGAATGACCCGCTACAAGAGCATCACGATCAAGAACGATCCCGACGCCCTGCGCTTCACCCGCCAGTGCCTGGAAGCCGACCAGAAGGGTGCCCGTAAAATCAAGGAAGTCACCGACGATGGCGACGTTATCTCCGCCTACTACCAGCTGCCCGGCAAGGAGGAAGACATCAACCGCTTCGTCCTCTTCAAAGTCAACTCGAAGGGCGTCATCACCCTGGTCTACATCGAAGGAGACCTGGACAGCGACGACCTGATCACGATCCTTTTCACCAAAAAAGATTTATAAACTAACAAAAAGATAAACTGATGAAACGATTAGTACTGCTTATTGCCCTCTGCCTGCCCGTCCTGAACCTCTCGGCAGCCGGAATCTGCTCGATGACGAACGACACCATCATCCGTCTCGACCAAAAGAAAATAGAAGTAAAAGACAACGGCGACCGTATGAAAGTGCGCGTCTATGAAACCTGTGACAATGGTGCCGAAGTAGATGACGAGCTGGTCTTCGAAGGCCACTACCGCGACGGCCAGAGCTACGAACGCCGCAAACATATCCGTACGCTAAAGATCCCCGTACCTACCTGGGATCGCGACTTCTCAGCCCATTGGGCAGGCTTCGGGATGGGCTTTAACAGCTTCACCGGCGACGACCTTTCGCTGCGCAAGGGAAAGTCCCTCGAGTACAACGTCAACTTCATGGAATTCAGCTTCCCCTTCTCCCGCTACAACTGGGCGATCGTGACCGGTGCCGGTCTGCGTTGGAACCGCTATCGCCTCGATGCGAATGCTTGCTTGCAGGAGGTAGACGGCATTACCCGACTCGTCCCCGCCCCGGAAGGCATGACCTACACGAAAAGCAAGCTCAACACGACCAGCCTCACTATCCCCGTCCTGCTGGAGTGGCAGACGGTGAAGAAGCACGACCGTCCCCGTTTCTTCCTCTCAGCAGGCGTTGTGGGCGTAGTCAAAACCATGTCTTCCTCAAAAGTCACTTACAAAGACGACCGCGGAAAGAGCCGCACTGAGAAGGTCGATGGCGGAATGAACCTGCGTCCCGTCACCATGGACTTGCTTTTCCAGGTGGGTACGGGTTGCATCGGAGCATACGTAAAATATTCACCCATTGGAATCTTCGAGCACAACAAGGGCCCGGAACTCAACCCGGTTTCATTCGGATTGCAACTGCATATATAACAGAGTTATTGGCTTATTTTAGCCATCGTTATGAACGTCGCCGGCTTTCACCCGCTTGTATTTCGGCTTAAATAACTATCTTTGTCCTACTACTTTTAAATAAGAACCCGTATGGATACAAATAGGATAGAGGACATCCCTTTCGAGGAGGTGCATGAAGTGCAGAAGTATGGTACTTATTATTCCGACAACCGTTTCTGGAAAAAGATAGAACGTGTCGCGAAGAAAGTCGGCGCAACGGTTCTGTTGCCCGTATTTACCTTATATTATATGCTTCAGGACAACAGCGTCTCACTCCAGCATAAAGCATATATCGTAGGCGCCCTCGGCTACTTCATCCTGCCGATCGACCTCATCCCCGACGGCATACTCCCTGTAATCGGCTTCACCGATGATATAGCTGTCATGACCCTGGTACTCCGGCTCGTGAAGGATAGCATCACCCCGGAGATCAAGGCGCGAGCCAATCAGCGCGTGGCAGAGATTATGGGAACAGATTCTTTATGAGATGGCAGATTTGCTCCATCGTTCGTGTGATGTTGCGGGCGGTATAATCGGGATGCATTGCCAGTTCCAGGCTGATGGGGCGGGGTGAATGGGGAAGATGGCAGAGATGCCGGCTTCCCTCAGTGTACTGCCTGCCTTTTCATCTATTTGCCCGGTGAGGGCGATGACCGGGATGTTTTGTGAAGTGGCAACCCGGGCGATGCCGACAGGCACTTTACCGAACAGTGTTTGTTCATCCATTTTTCCCTCTCCGGTGATAACAAGGTCAGCACCTTGTAGCGTTTCCCTGAATTGTAGAAAGTCCATAATCAGGTCGATATCGGGCGAGATAACGGCTTGTAAGAATGCCACACAGCCGCCTCCCATACCCCCGCCTGCACCGGCTCCGGGCAGATTGTCGATTCTTTTGCCGAAGGTTTCGCTGATCAAGTCGGCAAGATGCTGCATCCCTTTGTCCAGTTCTTCAACTTGATCTTTGCTTGCGCCTTTTTGGGGAGCGAAGATGCGAGCGGCTCCTTGTGCACCGCAGAAAGGATTGGTGACATCGGTGGCGATATGAAACGTGCAGTCGGGTAGTTCCAGAAGTTGATGTCGCGTATCGATTTACCGGATGGCTGACAGATATTTGCCGCCTTTTTCGACATCCTTGCCTGACTGGTCGGTGAACCGGCAACCGAGTGCCTGCATCATTCCTGTTCCGGCATCGTTGGTGGCGCTTCCGCCTACTCCGATGATGAAGTTGCGGCAGCCGCGATGGATGGCATCGGCAATCATTTCACCGATACCGTAGGTGGTCGTATGCATCACGTTGCCCGGTCGGAAGGGGATCAGTGCCAGTCCGCTGGCTGCCGACATTTCAATGACAGCAGTCTGACCGTCGCCTGTAATACCATAGCTTGCCTGAATGGGTTGCATCAGCGGGTCGTGTACGGGGATGGTTATCAGGCTGCCATTCGTAGCGGCAACCAGAGCTTCCACAGTTCCTTCCCCACCATCGGCAACGGGTATCTTGTTTACTTCACATTCGGGCATTACATTTCGTATCCCTTCTTCCGCCGCTTCTGCAATCGCAGAAGAAGAAAGGCATCCTTTAAAGGAGTCGATGGCGATGACTATTTTCATGATACGCTATTTTGACGGGTTAAATATAACCAAAAAGGGCAGCCTTTGCAAGCCGCCCTTCTTTTATCTGTTATTCTGTCAGGTGTTATAAGCCTTGACCATGACAGTTTTTGTACTTCTTACCGCTTCCGCAGGGGCAAGGATCGTTGCGGCCTACTCGTTTTTCGGCACGGACGGGTTCCTGGCGGGGTTGTTGCGGAGCGCGTTCTTCCGGATCATTGTTGCCGCTGATATCGGTTTTCTCCGTGCGGTAACGGCTCATGCCCTGATGCTGTTCCGGAGCAGCTTGTCTTACTTCGATACGGCGGCGTTCTTCAGCTGCGGCAGCTTGTTGTGCCGCTGCCTGCTGTGTTGCAGCCTGGCGTTGGGCCATGGCCTGTTTTTCTTCTTCGGTCGGTTCTTCACGTACCGGAATCTGTCCGCGCATCAATACGGCGGCAGTTTTACGGTTCATAGAGTCAACCATCGTTTTGAACAGGTTGTATGATTCCAGCTTGTAGATCAGCAATGGATCTTTGTTTTCGTAGCTGGCATTCTGTACCGAGTGGCGCAGTTCGTCCATCTCACGCAGGTGCTCTTTCCATGCTTCGTCGATCGTATGCAATACGATTGATTTCTGGAATGCTTTTGTAATCGCCTTACATTCGGTTTTGTATGCTTCTTTCAGGTTGCATGAAACGTTGTACATACGCTTTCCGTCGGTAATCGGGATCATGATGTTTTCATACATCGCACCCTGATGCTCGTACACTTGCTTGATAATCGGGTTGGCTACCTGAGTCATACGTTCCATACGGCGTTTGAATGTCTGCAAAGCATTTTCAAACAATTTGTCTGCCAACTGGTTTGCCTTCATGCTCTTGAATTCTTCTTCTGTGAACGGGCTTTCCATTGCGAATGTCTTGAACAATTCAAGTTTGAAGCCTTCATAGTCGAATCCATCCGAATGTTGTTCGGCGATAGCTGACGAGGTATCGTAAATCGTATTCAATACGTCCAGACCGATACGTTCTCCCATCAGGGCGTGACGGCGGCGGGTATAGATTACATTACGTTGTGAGTTCATCACGTCGTCGTATTCCAACAGACGTTTACGGATACCGAAGTTGTTTTCTTCCACCTTCTTCTGTGCACGTTCAACCGACTTGCTCAGCATATTGTGTTCCAGCACTTCGCCTTCCTTGAAGCCTAGTTTGTCCATCAGTCCGGCAATCTTGTCGGAAGCAAACAGACGCATCAGGTTATCTTCCAGTGATACGTAGAATACGGAAGAACCCGGGTCACCCTGACGTCCGGCACGACCACGCAACTGGCGGTCGACACGACGGCTCTCGTGACGTTCCGTACCGATGATAGCTAAACCACCTGCCGCTTTCACTTCGGGCGACAGCTTGATGTCGGTACCACGACCGGCCATGTTGGTTGCGATGGTTACCGTTCCGCTCTGACCTGCCAGTGCAACGATCTCGGCTTCCTTCTGGTGCAACTTCGCATTCAATACATTATGTTTGATCTTACGCAGGGTAAGCATACGGCTCAATAACTCGGAGATTTCAACCGAGGTCGTACCTACCAGCACCGGACGTCCGGCTTCAACGAGTCTGCTGATCTCTTCGATCACGGCAGCGTATTTCTCGCGTTTGGTCTTGTAGATACGATCGTTCATATCGTTACGGGCGATCGGACGGTTGGTCGGGATTACTACGACATCCAGTTTATAGATGTCCCAGAATTCGCCTGCTTCCGTTTCGGCTGTACCGGTCATACCTGACAGTTTGTGGTACATACGGAAATAGTTCTGCAAGGTGATCGTTGCGAATGTCTGTGTGGCAGCTTCCACCTTCACACGTTCTTTGGCCTCGATAGCCTGGTGCAGACCGTCTGAGTAGCGGCGGCCGTCCATGATACGTCCGGTCTGTTCGTCTACGATCATTACCTTGTTGTCTATCACTACATATTCATCGTCCTTTTCAAACAATGTGTAGGCTTTCAGCAACTGGTTGATGGTATGTACGCGTTCGCTCTTTACAGAGTAGTTCGCCAGTATCTCGTCTTTCTTCGCCTGTTTTTCTTCTTCTGTGCCCTGGAAGTTTTCCAGCTGCGACAGTTCGGAAGTGATATCCGGCAAAACGAAGAAGGTCGGGTCGTCAGAGTTACCGGTCAGCAGGTCGATACCTTTATCCGACAGCTCGATGCTGTTGTTCTTTTCGTCGATCACGAAATAAAGTTCGTCGGTCGCTTCGTGCATGTGGCGCATGTTTTCCGACATGAAGTATTCTTCTGTCTTTAGCATCTGCACTTTCACGCCCTGTTCGCTTAGGAACTTGATCAGCGCCTTGTTGCGCGAGAAACCTTTGTATGAACGGAATAACTGGATGGTCCCTTCTTCTACCTCTTTCGGATCGCTGCTTGCCATTTTCTTCTTGGCTTCGATCAGCAGTTTGGAACAGAGGTCTTTCTGTGCGTTTACCACCACTTCCACATTCGGACGGAACTGTTCGAACAACTGTTCTTCGCCGCGGGGGATCGGGCCGGAGATAATCAACGGTGTACGGGCATCATCGATCAATACCGAGTCGACCTCATCGACGATGGCGTAATTGTGCTTGCGCTGTACCAGGTCGTTCGGGCTGATTGCCATATTGTCGCGCAGGTAGTCGAAACCGAATTCATTGTTCGTACCGAATGTGATGTCGGCGTTGTAAGCGGCACGGCGTGCATCCGAGTTAGGCTGGTGTTTGTCGATACAGTCTACGGAAAGTCCGTGGAACATATATAACGGCCCCATCCATTCCGAGTCACGTTTCGACAGATAGTCGTTCACGGTTACTACGTGTACACCGTTACGGGTCAAAGCGTTGAGGAATACCGGCAGGGTAGCCACCAGGGTCTTACCTTCACCGGTCGCCATTTCCGCAATCTTACCTTTGTGCAGAACGACACCACCGAATAGCTGAACGTCGTAGTGAACTATGTCCCAGGTAATTTCGTTACCACCGGCCAGCCAGTGGTTCTGGAAGATAGCCTTGTCGTCTTCGATGCGTACGAAGTCGCATTTAGTTGCCAGCGTACGGTCGAAATCATTGGCGGTAACCACCACTTCTTCGTTTTCAGTGAAACGGCGTGCCGTCTCTTTCATAATGGCAAACGCTTCCGGAAGAGATTCTTCCAGCACCACTTCCATCTTGTCGGTGATTGTCTTTTCGATCTTGTCTACTTCTGCCCAGATCGTTTCACGTTCTTCCAGTTCTTTATCATCGATGCCTTTGCGCAGTTCTTCAACCTGCGCCCGTTCGGCAGCTACATAATCCTGAATACGTTGTTTGATTTCATCTGTTTTTGCTCTCAGTTCATCGTTCGAGAACTGTTGGATTGACGGATATACGGCCTTAATCTTATCCACGTAAGGAGTGATCTCTTTCAGGTCTCGCTGCGACTTGTTGCCGAACAGCTTCGTCATTACTTCATTAAATCCCATGATATATATTAATTTATTTTATTTCGTAAAGTGTTTATTTGCTGACTGCCGGATTTCTCTACGCTCCGGAATGACATATGTCTATCAAATTCCATGCCAAAAAAGAATCCTGTCATTCGGGAGGGAGTGCTTATTTCTTTATCGTCAACTCCCAAAGAGGTAGGTTTTGGGATGCATTCGGTGGCCGTATCCTCAGCACATGGGTTACCGTGGGGGCTACCTCTGTGGCTTTTACTTCGCGGTAGATGTGCTCCGGTTTGATGCCGTTGCCCATAAACACGAGCGGAGTTATTACTGCATTATTACGGATTATCTTTACTTTTTCTTTCGGATTGTCGTTGTTGATGACCCAGCCCGGCTGCAACTCGATAATCAGGTCGCCGCGTTTCAGGTGGTGGGTTCCCTGGCGGAACTTTGCGATTCCTTCGTTCCATTCGCCGGCAAGCAGGGCATGGTCGGTCGTTACGTGTTGCACCCCACTGAATTCACGCAGGAACTCGGCAGCCTTGTTTTGTATCTCTATCAGGTCGAGCTTTGCATCCTCGATAGCTTTGCGGTTCAAATAGATCTGGTTGTTGTAGAATCCTTTTACCCAGTTGCTTTGCTGTCCGTACATCGCCATCAGGTACATATTGAGCAGTGCCACGCAACGTTTCGGGTGGAACTCGCCGCCGTTGATCAACAGTCCGTCCGCATATTCTTCTTCGCTGGTGTAATAGCCGGAGCCGGTGAAGACGACCAGCGTATTGGCCAGGCCGACTTTCTTGTCGATGGCGTCGAGCAACTGCTCCAGGTCTTTATCCAGTTGGTAGTACGTATCCTGAATCTCGCGGGTATAATCCTTATTCATTATACCTTTATAATTACCTGCGTAATAGGTAACCGCCAGCATGTCCGGACAACTTCGTGTGCCGAACGCGCCGTATTCAAGGAACTGCAAAGCCAGCCGGTTGATTTCCTTATTGATGAAAGGCGTCGTTTTCAGCTTCGGGAAGCAGTCGTATGTCTTTTCGTTAAAGGTATATTTGAAAGGGATTTCATCTAGTACGTAAGGAAAGGCATTATACTTGTCCGTCGGGAGCGAAGGCGTCCAAACCATCTTGTCCAGGCGTGCCGACAACGATTCCACGCCGTTGTTATAGCGGTCTACATACCAGGGGATACCTTTGTAATAGGTCGTAGTCGCCCACTTCCCGTTGATGTCGTCCATCCAGAAAGCTCCGTTGGCGGCATGTCCGGCCGAAAGAATGGCACTTTCCGCATCGGGGGCGATAGCAAATACGTCGCTCCGCCCTTTGGAAGCTATCTTCAACTCGTCTCCGATGGTGGAGCTGAACAGCTTTTTGGGGGAATAGTTTTCGCGGGTATAATTGCCCAGATAGTCTTTGTCGTAAAGGATGGAAACTTCCTTGTCGTTGTCGAAGTCGTAGTATTTATTGCCCGACACTCCGTTAAAACAGGGATTGCTTCCGGTAAACAGGGTGGCAAAGGCACTTGCCTGGTCGATATTGGAGAACTCGAACTTGATGTTGTTGTACACCAGCCCTTCGTTCATCAACCGCTTGAAGCCGCGTTCGCCGAATGTGTTGTAGAAGTATTCGATATAATCGCCTCTCAATTGGTCGACGGTAATGCACACCACCATTTTAGGGGCACGTTGTTGTGCCTCCAGGTTCGTGACTACCAGGATTGCAATAAGCGACGTTATTATTTTTCTCATTTTATTGTCCATATCTTCAGCGGTGCATCCGCCCTCTGTATACACCATATCCGGAGCGAAGCCAAATCGTGGCTACGAGTGGGATAAAGGCTATATTCATATGCTGCGGGATGAAGTGCCAACCCGCTAGTAACAGCGTAAGCGCCGCAAAGTTAATAAAATGATAATAATATGCAGCCTTTCTGAACTTTTTTACTGCAAACAAAATAACAGCCAGCAGGTCGAAAGGTTGTAACCACACGATCGACCAGTTCGGCCGGACGCAGGGATGAGTCGATATAAAACAAAGGAAGAATAACACCGTACCTGCCACACCTGCAAGGAAAAAGAGGGCGCAATCCACTCCCCGGAAATAGGTTTTTTTCTTCCATTCCAGAAAGGTCACCGAGGCCACCAGCAGGAAAATAAGTATGCTGCACAACATAGGAGTGAACCACGTTTTACCGTTGTCCGCATCATCTGTCATCTCTTCTGTCAGTCGTTCGGTCGATTTGACCAGCTTTCTTTCGCTTCCGTCCGCCCCGACAATCGTAGCCTTTTCAAACTCTTCTTTCAGATAGACCGGCAGAAACATCATTTCGTGGGGCGTGGCCACCCGGTCGGTCGGACTACCCAGTGCCAGGTCGCATCCGAAAGTCAGCCACGAATGGTTACGCGTACAATAATTAATAAGATCGCGGAAAGTTTGCGGCTCCGGCGGGTTGTTGTATTGCACTTTCCCATCCACCTGTTCTTCTACTATGGCAACCGGGCGGGTAGCGCAATTGTCGAAAAAGAAGTTATAGCGGTAGACGGCGTTCTCCGGACGGGCGTTGATGACTAGCGCCGTCCATATCTTATTGATTTCGTCGGGCGTCAGGTTTAGTACCTGCTCGGTCACTTCGCTGCCGCGCATCTGATATTCTATTATATAATGTGAAAAGTCATAGGCAGCCAGTTTATAATCCGTCTCGCCTTTGGTAAAGCGATAGATGAAGTTAGGCTTCGAGAAATCGAATATACCGTAGTTGAATACCACATCCAGCTTATGCTGCATATCTTTTACCCGTATGGCCGTATGTCCGTACAAAGTATAGACTTCTTCATTGGATGGTGCTGCTGTTAATATACTGATCTGTGCTTCGTCGCTCAACCGGGTTTGCGCCTTTGCCTGAACCAGACAGAGGAGCAGGAAAAGCAGAAGCAGGTACTTCTTCATGCGTTGTTTGTTTTTACCGCACAAAGGTAAGTACCTGCTTCCAATTCTCAAAACTATTTATCCTCTTTTAAAGAGTGATACGATCCAGAGTAACACGATTGCTCCGATGGTCGATGTCACCAGGCTTTCGATAAACCCGTTTATGCTCAATCCGAGCAGTCCGAACATCCATCCGCCCAGCACGCCACCTATTATACCTACTATCAGGTTTACAACCAACCCGAATCCACTTCCTTTTAATATCTTCCCTGCCAGAAAGCCGGCCAGGATACCGATGATAATTGAACCGATAATTCCCATAATAACCTAAATTTAGTGTTCTGTCTAGTAAACAGTCATTTAATAGCGTTTGTTTATCAATATTGTTGCCGAACAAATTTGTTGCTGATAGCCATAAGCAATATTGCTGACAGCTATCGACAATGTTGCTGACGGTTATCAGCAATATTACTGATAGTTGTAAACAATAAATTTGTTCGGCAATAAATTCGGATTCTCAAGTGAAAGAGATAACACTACTATTATATGTATAGTAGATTTGCGATGCTTCATTTTCTGAAGAAATCGAATAAATTTAGCAGGTTGTCATTCGGATATGCATGTTATCTCATCAATTTTGCTTTTCTTTGCGGAAAATTTCGGTCACGTGAATTTAATTATAGAACAAGGAAACACCTCTTCAAAAGTTGCGGTATACAATGGGAGCCACATGGAAGCCTCCTTTGTGTACAAGAAATTCGATGTTGATGAATTGGAGTTTCTCTTTGGGAAATACGATTTAGAACATGGAATATTGTCGACTGTCATAGGCAAAAATGAGAAGCTGAACGATTACCTGCGGGGAAAACTTCAGCGTTTCATCTTTTTGGATGAGACTGTAAAGCTGCCTATTACGGTTCAATATGAAACGCCCGAAACGTTGGGAAAAGACCGGCTGGCTGCGGCCGTCGGCGCCAATTACCTGGAGCCGGGAAAAGACCTGCTGGTTATCGATGCCGGCACAGTTATCACTTATGAATTGATTGAAGCATCGGGTGCGTATCTGGGAGGGAATATCTCTCCGGGAATGACTACCCGTTTCAAAGCTTTGAACTTTTATACAAAAAAGTTACCTTTGGTGGCGGAAGAGGAGGAAGTGCCTCTGATGGGTACCGATACAAAGAGTGCTATTCAGGCAGGAGTAGTAAATGGGATTGTTTACGAGATGGATGGGTACATCGAAATGTTACGGATAAAATATCCTAACCTTTTGGTTTTTTTAACAGGCGGTCATTCGTTTTATTTTGAAAGATGGCTAAAAAACTCCATCTTTGCAGACATTAATTTAGTGTTGACAGGATTAAATAGAATCTTAGAGTATAATGTTGAAGATTAATAAGCTACTAATAGCAAGCATTCTTATATTTACACAGTTGTCGCTCGCGGCGCAAAATAACACTAACTCGCCATATACCCGATTTGGTTACGGTGAATTAGCAGATCGTTCATTCGGAGCCGGACGGGCGATGGGTGGCGTTGGTTTCGGGTTGAGATCGCCGAAGCAAATAAACTCGATGAACCCGGCATCTTACAGCTGTATGGATTCGTTGACATTCCTCTTTGATTTTGGTGTATCCGGACAACTTTCGTGGTTTGACGACGGAATAAATAAACAACACGATGTAAATGGTAATGTAGAATATATTGCTTTGCAGTTTCCGTTGCATAAACGTATTGCAATGAGTGTCGGGATTTTACCTTATTCCTATGTGGGGTATAATTTCGGTGCCCAGCGGACAAATGAAGATGGTTTTAATTATGTGGAAACATTTAATGGCTCCGGCGGATTAAACGATTTGTATCTTGGTTTGTCTATAGATATATGGAAGAAGCGTCTTTCTGTGGGTGCAAATGTTGGATACTTTTTCGGAAATATCAAGCATGAACAATATTCGATTGTCGGTAGTAACAGTGATGTATATAATGCTATCCAAAGTCAGAATCTGGAAGTGCGTGACATTAAAATGGATTTCGGTGTTCAATATACGCATCCGCTCAGTAAAACAGAAAACATTACTGTCGGTTTGGTTTTTTCTCCGAAAAAGAGTTTACATTCGACTTATATAAACACAACTGCGAAGTATACTTCAGGGGGCGCATCCGAGCTGGTTTCGGCCGATACCACCAAGAATGCTGGATTTGATATACCGAATTCAATTGGTTTTGGTGCCTCATGCGTGAAGAATAATAAGTTGACGTTGGCTGCCGATTTCTTGTATGAAACATGGAATAAAGCAAATTTTACAGTGCTG
Organism: Parabacteroides sp.; assembly: GCA_021204335.1. Taxonomy (GTDB): domain Bacteria; phylum Bacteroidota; class Bacteroidia; order Bacteroidales; family Tannerellaceae; genus Parabacteroides. The sequence goes on from JAJPZM010000226.1 coordinate 16,148, forward strand.
AGAATAATTTTAAAAACCGTATCCGGGTTGGAGGCGGAGCAGAGTATATACCGAATTATCAGAACCGTAATTTTTTGAACCGGATAAGATATCGTGCCGGTGTTCATTATAGTAATTCGTATCTGCTGATTAATAACGAGCATGAGGATCCGGTTTATAAAGGAAATGGATATAATGAGTACGGGGTAAGTGTCGGTTTTGGTCTGCCGTTGGTTGATAACCGTTCGTTAATAAATCTCTCTTTTGAGTACAATAAGATTAAGCCCGGAGGAATAAACATGATCGATGAACAGTATTTCCGTTTTACTGTTAATTACACATTCAATGAAATGTGGTTCTAGAAGAAAAAGGTTGAATAATTTAAATTGCTAACTTAAATTAAAACAGATATGAAAATAAAGGTATTATTAATTGCAGCTGTATGCTCGATGGGAGCATTCGGCGCTTATGCACAGAAAGGTGTAGATACTGGTACGCAATTTGGATCTGGTGAGGACAGCATCCGTTGTATTACCAATATCAGCTTGTTTGTTCCTTACGCTAAAGCCGGGGACTTTAAAGATGCATACGATTTTTGGAAGATTGTTTATGATGAATGTCCTGCCGCAACAAAGGATATTTATCTGTATGGTGTAAAGATTATGGCTTGGAAGATCGCTAACGAAAAAGATCCTGCAAAAAGGGATGCTTTGGTTGACGACTTGATGGCTGTATACGACAAGCGTGTGAAGTATTTCGGTAACGACAAACGTTACGGAAAAGACTGGATCGTTTCCCGTAAAGCTCAGGATTATATCGTACAGATGGACGAGAAGGCTGATTACAACAAGCTGTATAACTGGTTAGGTGAAATAATCAATGAGTTTGGCGATAATACCGAAGCGTTGGGCGTTTCCCTGTATATGTTTGCTTCTTACCAGAAGATGGCTGCCGATCCTAATCATAAAGCCCAGTATGTAGAAGATTATCTGAAAGCTTCGAAAATCCTGGATACTCAGTTGCTGGCTGCACAGGCTGCCAACAATGAAAAGGAAGTGAACAACCTGACTACATTTAAAACGAGTGTAAACGGTGCGTTTGCCAATAGTGGTGCTGCCGATTGTGAAACACTTCAGAACTTGTATGCTCCGAAGGTAGAAGAAAGTAAGAATGACTTGGCTGCCTTGAAAGAAATCGTTACTTTATTGAGACGTGTTCGTTGCCAGGAAATCGATGCATTCTTTACTGCTGCCGCTTATGCATACGAACTGGAACCGAGTGCTGATGCTGCTATCGGTATTGCTAAACGTGCTGTAAAGAATAAAGATTACGATACAGCTATTAAATATTTTGAAGAAGCTGTCAATATGGAAACGGATCCTTCTTCAAAAGCTGAAGATTATTACATGATCGCATTGCTTAACAATGACCAGAAGAATTATTCCAAAGCTAGAGAATATGCAAAGAAAGCTATCTCTGTAAACTCCAGCTACGGTGTTCCTTATATTTTGATTGGCCAGATGTATGCTGCAACAGTTAAGAATGTATTCCCGGACGACGGCGTTTTGGCAAGAGCTGCCTATAATGCTGCGATCGACCAGTGGGAAAAGGCTAAATCGGTTGACGAAAGTTGTAAAGATGAAGCAGGTAAGTTGATCGGAATATTCCGCGCTCACTTGCCTTCAATGGAAGAAATTTTCATGCACCCGGATTTGGAAAAGGGTAAATCATTTACTGTTGGTGGTTGGATCGGTGAGACAACAAGAATCAGATAAGAGTATGACGGAAACGCGTTTTCTTAGTAAAACGGACAAATATGGTATAACAACTACTTTCGCGGTAGTTGTTATGCTTCTTTTATTTATGGCTTCCTGTGGAAAGGATAATAAGGAAGTTGTGGAAGTTGCATTCGACCTGGAAAATACCTATACGATGCGATCTATCGATGTGTCCAGTTTGATTTCGGACTCCGGGATCACTCGTTACCGGATGAATGCGAAAGAGTGGTTGATGTTTGGCAAGGCCAAAGAGCCTTTTTCCTATTTCCCTCAGGGCGTTTATGTGGAAAAATTTGATTCTCTTTTCAATGTAGAGGCAAGTGTGAAAGCCGATACTGCTTATTATTGGGATAAGAAAGGTTTGTATAAACTGGTGGGAAATGTGTCAATATTAAGTTTGGAAGGTAAAAAATTGGAGACTTCCCTGTTGTTTTTCGACCAGAACGAAGATAAAATCCATACAGATTGTTATTTTGAGTTGCAGGAAGGCGATAAGATCATTACCGGCATTGGTTTTGAGTCGAATCAAAACATGACGAAATATAAAATATTTAACTCGCAGGGTACTTTCCCTGTCAAAGATACGGCTCCCGATTCGTCGAGAGTTAATATTGAGCCGGCTGATACCGTTATGGTGGCAATCCCGCCGGCAGATTCAATAAAAAATGATTAATTGTGAGTTCATTAACATACATATTAATATCATTAGTCTTTTCCGTTTTTTTCAGGGATGGAGATTGCGTTTATTTCTTCAAATAAGCTTCGCCACGAACTGGATAAAAAGAATAAAAATATAGCCGGTAAGATATTGGATATCTTTTACCGGAATCCGAACCAGTTTATTTCTACCATGCTGGTCGGTAATAATATTGCGTTGGTTGTGTATGGTTTGCAGATGGCAATTCTTTTGGAACCCTTTATCGCAAAGTTTGTCAGCAATGAAGCGTTGATCGTACTTATACAATCCATTATTTCAACTATCCTGATTTTGTTTACAGGAGAGTTTATTCCTAAGACTATATTTAAGTTGAACCCGAACTTTTCGCTCAATCTGTTTTCGGTTCCTCTACTTATTATATATATCATCTTATATCCGCTTTCCAGGTTATCGGCATTGATCTCTTATTTGATTTTGAAATTGGTCGGGGTAAAAGATGTATCCGGTTCTACTGCCCGTACCCTGGGAAAAGTAGATCTCGACTTTTTTATACAGCAGAGTATCGATGATGCTCCGTCGAATTCGGATATGGATACGGAAGTCAAGATCTTTCAGAATGCGCTCGACTTCTCAAATGTTCGTTTGCGCGATTGTATTGTTC
>JAJPZM010000226.1:19233-22144 GCA_021204335.1 Parabacteroides sp.
GGTCAGCATGGAAGAACTTCGTTCTAAGTTTATTGAGACCGGTTTGTCGAAGATTTTGATTTATAATGAGAATATAGATGATATTATCGGATATATCCATTCTTCGGAATTATTTAAGAATCCGGAAGACTGGACGCAGAATATAAAGGATGTATCGATAGTGCCGGAAACAATGGCTGCCAACAAGCTGATGAAGATACTGATGCAGGAGAAGAAAAGCCTGGCGGTAGTTGTGGATGAGTTTGGCGGTACGTCTGGGATCGTGACGTTGGAAGATTTGGTGGAAGAGATATTCGGAGAGATAGAAGATGAACATGATATGAAATCGTATGTTGCTAGGAAGGTTTCGGATGACGAATACCTGGTATCCGGCCGTATGGAGATCGATTCTTTGAATGAAAAGTTCGATCTGGAATTGCCGGAATCGGATGATTACGTTACGATTGCGGGCTATATCCTGCATTTCTATCAGAAGTTTCCTAAGTTGAACGAGTCGATTGTAATTGATAAATATACTTTCAAAATATTAAAAGTTACGGCGACTAAAATAGAATTGGTAAAGCTGAAAGTAGGCAATTGAAGAAAAAAATGGAATAAAAGATGTAACAATCCCTTTTTTTCGTATCTTAGTGCCCTTAAACTGTAAAATATAAACTTTAAAAATAAATAACGATAAATGGCTACGCTGGAAAAAATCAGAAGCAAAGCTGGACTGCTTGTACTCGTTGTGGGTTTGGCATTGTTCGCTTTTATCATTGGAGACTTTTTGAACTCCGGTTCTACTTATTTCGGGCAAACTCAGGAGAGAGTTGCTAAGGTTGACGGGGAAGTAATTAAAATTCAGGATTATCAGGGACGTATTGACGAGATGACTGAGATGTATAAGATGCAGTCAGGTTCTTCCAGTCTTCCCGAAGAATACATGAATCAGATCCGCCAGTCGGTATTCGATGGAATGGTACAGGAAATCGTTCTCGACGATGCAACTGAAAAATTAGGTATGGGTGTAAGCCCGGAAGAACTGTTTGATATGGTTCAGGGTGAAAATATCTCACCGATGATCCAACAAATGCAGATGTTCGTTAATCCGCAGACCGGACAGTTCGACAAAACTGCTTTATTGAACTTCCTGAAACAGATTGACGACGATAATATTGCTGCTTATCCTACCGACCAGCAGGTACAGTTGATCCAGGCTCGTAATTTCTGGTTGTTCTGGGAAAAGAACATCAAACGCCAGCGTCTGGAACAGAAATATACTACGCTGTTGAGTAAAGCAATTGCTACAAATGCCCTGGATGCAAAAGATGCATTCGACGGTACGGTAGAAAACTCTGATATTGTTTATGCAATGCAGTCATTCGCTTCTATCCCTGACTCGACAGTAGAAGTTAGCAAGAGCGAGATCGAAAAGCTTTACAACCAACGTAAAGAACTTTACAAACAGAAAGAAGGCAAGGTTCTCAAATATATCGCAGTGGATATTCGTCCGAGCCAGGAAGATTACGACAAAGCAAGTGCTGATATCGAGTCTTTGAAAGAAGAATTCGCTACTTCTGAAAAGGTTGCCGATATTGTGAATGAAAACTCTGAAGTTCCTTATATGGATGCTTTCTTTACAGAAAACGCATTCGACCCGGAAATGAAACAGTTTGCAACAACTGCTGAGGTTGGCGCTGTATATGGCCCGGTATTCGATAACGACAAATACAGAATGTTCAAGCTGGTTGACAAGAAAATGGCTCCCGACTCAGTAAAGGTTAGCCACATCATGTTGGCAAATACCGGTGACGAAGCTCGTACGACCGCTTTGGCTGACAGCTTGATGAACGTATTGAAGAATGGTGGAAACTTTGCCGAACTGGCAAAACAATTCTCTGCCGACCAGGCTGCCGAAAATGGCGGCGAACTGGGATGGTTCACCGAGATCACTGCATTGAGAGGTGTTAACGAAGATTTCAAGAACGCTGTCTTCTCAACTCCGGTTAATGAAGTTGCAAAAGTAAAATCATTATATGGAACTCACCTGGTGAAGGTTACTGAAAAGACTGCTAACGTAAATAAGTATAAAGTCGCAGATATCGATATGACAGTATCTCCGAGCTCTAAAACTTATAGCAATATCTACAACGACTTGAACCAGTTTATTTCAAAGAACAGTGATTTGGCTAAGTTGGATGATGCAGCTAAGGAAGCTGGTTATAACCTGATCTCAGGTGTGACTGTTACAGCCGATAACCAGACGCTGGGAAGCATCAAAAATTCCCGTCCGGTAATCCGTTGGGCATTCCAGAATGACAAAGGTAAAATCTCTGAAATCTTCGAATGTGGCGATAAATTCGTAATCGCAGGCGTTGAAGGCACTTTGAAAGAAGGTTACCGTTCGGTTGCTTCTGTTACTCCGGCTTTGAGAGCTGAAATAGCAAACCAGAAGAAAGGTGAAAAGATCGTTGCCGATCTGAAAGCAAAAGGTCTGAATACAGTTGAAGCATACGCCGACGCAATGGGTTCAAGAGTTGATTCGGTTAAATTTATCAACTTCTCAACACGTCGTATCGCAGGTATCGGTGTTGAACCGAAGATGAATGCAATGGTTTCTGTTGCCGAAGTAGGCCAGGTTAGCGAACCGGTTGCCGGTAACAATGGCGTATATGTATTCAAAGTGTACGACAGAAATAAAGATGCCAAAGAATATAACGAAGCTGAAGAAATCCAGTCTTTGGATGCTTCCAATGCATACCGTTTCGGATACCAGGCTATTCAGTCTTTGGTTAATAAAGCAGAAGTAGAAGATAACCGTATCCGTTTCTTCTAATAAATAAAGGAAAACAAAAGGTAAATACGTAAGCCTTTTCATAGAAAGGGACTGTCCAAAAAGTGGATAGCCCCTTTAGCTATTGTTTATTTCGGT
>JAJPZM010000189.1 GCA_021204335.1 Parabacteroides sp.
TTACCGAAATAAACAATAGCTAAAGGGGCTATCCACTTTTTGGACAGTCCCTTTATATATAATGTATAAGAAAGTTTTCTATTAACGATCATCACGGTTATAACGGTCGCCACGATCCTGACGGGGACCACGGCCTCCACGATCACCACGATCTTGACGCGGACCGCGCTCTGGTCTCGGCGGACGTTCTTCGTAACCTTCCGGTTTCGGCAGCAATACCTTGCGGGAAAGTTTGAACTTGCCGGTTTTAGAGTCGATATCTACCAGTTTAACCTGAATAGGATCGCCTTCTTTCAAGCCAGCCTGTTCTACTGTTTCCAGACGTTTCCAGTCGATTTCCGAGATGTGAAGCAAACCGTCTTTGCCCGGCATGAATTCAACAAATGCTCCGTAAGGCATGATAGAAGAAATCTTTCCTTCATATACTTCGCCTACTTCAGGAACGGCAACGATACCTTTGATAGCTCTGATAGCTGCATCGATCGTATCTTTGTTTGTTCCGGAGATTTCGATTCTGCCGAATCCGTCTACTTCTTCGATAGTGATAACAGCTCCTGTCTTTTCCTGAATACCCTGGATGATCTTTCCGCCCGGGCCGATTACTGCACCGATAAATTCTTTACCGATCGTCATCGTTTCGATACGCGGAGCATGAGGTTTCAGTTCAGAACGGGTTTCCGGCTGAGCTTCCATGATCTTGCCAAGGATGTGCATGCGGCCTTCTTTTGCCTGAGCCAATGCGTTTTCAAGGATTTCGTATGACAGACCGTCTACCTTAATGTCCATCTGGGTAGCAGTGATACCGTCTTTTGTGCCTGTTACCTTGAAGTCCATATCACCCAAGTGGTCTTCGTCTCCTAAGATATCGGAAAGGATCGCATAGTTCTGACCTTTATTCTCGGAGATAAGTCCCATAGCGATACCTGATACCGGTTTCTTCATCGGAACACCGGCATCTCTCAGTGCCAGTGTACCGGCACAAACAGTTGCCATGGAAGAAGAACCATTGGATTCCAGGATGTCGGAGATTACACGGATAACATACGGATATTCATCAGGAATCATACGCTTCAAAGCGCGGTGAGCCAGATTACCATGACCTACTTCACGACGTCCTACGCCACGTGATGCTTTCGCTTCACCGGTTGAGAACGGAGGGAAGTTATAGTGCAACAGGAAACGTTCTTTGCTGTGGTTCAGCACGTCGTCAACCATCTTTTCGTCAGATTTGGTACCTAACGTAACAGTTGATAAAGACTGGGTTTCGCCACGGGTGAAAACAGCTGAACCGTGAGGTCCCGGAAGATAGTCTGTTTCGATCCAGATCGGACGGATTTCAGTAGTCTTACGGCCGTCCAGACGTTTTCCTTCATCCAGGATAGCGCGGCGCATGGCTTCTTTTTCTACGTCGTGGTAGTAGCGGCCGATCATTTCGGCTTTAGCTTCCAGCTCTTCTTCAGAGAAAGTAGCTTTATATTCTTCAATTATTTGTTCGAATGCTTCGACACGCTGGTGTTTGTCAGAGCCTAATGTGGCAACAGCGTAAGCTTTTGCATAACATTTATCGTGTACGTCTTTGCGTAATTCTTCGTCGTTTTCTTCGTGGCAGTATTCGCGTTTAACGACTGTGCCGCAAGCTTCCGACAGTTCGATCTGTGCCTGGCACTGTGCCTTGATAGCTTCGTGGGCAACCTTGATCGCTTCAAGCATGTCGGCTTCCTGAACTTCAGACATTTCGCCTTCAACCATCATGATGTTGTCGATCGTAGCGCCGACCATCATGTCGATATCTGCTTTTTCCAATTCAGAGAACGTCGGATTGATAATGAATTTACCATCAACACGCGCTACGCGGACTTCGGAAATCGGACCGTTAAAAGGTATATCGGAAATAGCCAGGGCAGCAGATGCAGCCAAACCGGCCAATGCATCCGGCATGTCTTCGCCATCGGCGGAGAACAAAATAACGTTTACATATACTTCAGCATGGTAATTGTCCGGGAATAACGGACGCAACACGCGGTCAACCAAACGTGATGTCAGAATTTCATAATCAGAAGCCTTTCCTTCTCTTTTTGTAAAACCTCCGGGGAAACGGCCAAATGCAGAGTACTTTTCTTTGTATTCAACTTGCAGCGGCATAAAATCAACACCGGGATTTGCATCTTTTGCAGCACAAACAGTAGCCAGCAACACTGTGTTGCCCATACGAACGGTAACCGCACCGTCCGCCTGTTTTGCCAACTTCCCGGTTTCGATGGTGATGGTTCTTCCATCAGCCAATTCGATCGTCTTGTTAATTGGATTAAGCATAATCTTCTTTCTTATTTTTCTATCTGTAAAAATTGTTGCAAATGTAAGCAAAGTTTACCTGTAAACGCATGAAAATGAAAATAAAAAACATCAGAAAAGTTCTTTTTTTATAAAAATAAAAGGAAGATTTCGGGAATAATAGTGCCACAATTGTAAAATAATGTATATTTGCATCGGAATTACGAACATTGTAAAGAAAAAAGGATGAAACAAATATCTACCCAATTACTGACCATATTCGGCTTTTGCTTTCTGTTGCTCACTGCATGTAATAATGCTTCTGATTTTACAGTGAAAGGAGTTGTGTCCGGTGCTGACGGCCAGACGATGTATCTGGAGAATGTGGGTATATCTAATGCAGAAACGTTGGATTCTGTGAAGTTGACTGCTGCCGGTAAATTCAAATTTACCCATAAAAGACCTGATTTCCCCGATTTCTATCGGTTGCGTCTGAATAACCAATTGATCAATTTCGCGATCGATTCGACTGAAACGGTTGCTTTTGCCGCCGATGCAGGAACTTTTGCAACTTCATATACCGTGGAAGGTTCTGAAAATTGCAAAGCGATCAAGGCGATTACGCTGGCTCAATTGGATGCCAACCAGGCTATCGGTCGGTTACGCAAAGATTATGAAAGCAAGAATATTGCAGATACGACCTATCGTGCCAGAATGTTGGAGACGGCGGAAGCTTATAAAGATGTTGCACGTAAATATATATATTCGGCTCCTATGTCGACTGCTGCCTATTATGCTTTATTCCAGCAAATAGACGGCTTGTTGTTCTTCGACCTGTATGATCGTGACGATGTGAAGGCGTACGGTGCGGTAGCTACCAGTTTCGATCATTTTTACCCGGGCAGTCCGCGTGCGAAACATCTTTATAACCTGACATTGCAGTCAATGAAAGTGCTTCGTGCCCAACGTCCGGTCAATCTGGATGAGGTGAAAACGACGGAGATTACTTTCCTGGATATCGAATTGCCGGATTTGCGGGGTGAAATAGTGAAATTATCGTCTGTGGCTGAAGGAAAGCCTGTTGTGATCAACTTTACGGCTTATCAGGCTGAGTGGTCGCCGGCATTAAATATGGCTTTGGGTGAATTATATACCAAGTATCATGGTCAGGGACTCGATATTTATCAGGTGTCTTTGGATTCTGATGCTCATTTCTGGAAAAATGCGGCTTCAAACCTTCCTTGGGTGGCTGTACGCGATCCGCAGTCGGTTTATTCTCAGATAGCAGGCCTTTACAATGTGAAGCAGCTTCCTGCAATCTTCCTTCTCGATCGGAAAGGGAACTTGGTGAAGCGGGTAGATGATGTGAAGAACCTGGAAGCCGATGTGAAAGCTATACTATAACGTAGCTTTCTAGCAATCAGATATATATGTTGTAAAGCACTGTCAAGGGTTTGTCCATCTTAAAAAGATGTCTTATCTTTGCTGCGTCTAAAATAAAGATAAAGAGGAGTTCCGGCCATGCTGTTGGTCGGGATTCTTTTTTTATTATGCAGTAATAATATTAATTTTTAATCAATAATTTAGGAGGATTTAGTATGGCTGTTAGTTATATGACAGAAGACGGCTACAATAAGATTTTAGCTGAAATCAACTATTTGGAAACCGTAAAGCGTCCTGAAATTTCTGCCCAGATTGCTGAAGCCAGAGATAAAGGTGACTTGTCTGAAAATGCAGAATATGATGCTGCAAAAGAAGCGCAGGGTATCATGGAAGCGAAATTGGCTCAGTTGAAAGGCTTAATATCTAATGCACGTCTGATAGATGAATCGCGTGTTCAGACTGACGAGGTTCAGATCCTGAACAAGGTAAAGATCAAGAACACGAAAAACAATGCTGTAATGACATATACATTAGTTTCTGATTCGGAAGCAAACCTGAAAGAAGGTAAGATTGCCGTAAGCACTCCGATTGCAAAAGGGCTGATGGGAAAGAAGGTCGGCGACATTGTAGAAATCAAAGTACCGTCCGGCTTGATGACTTTCGAAATAATGGAAATTTCAATTTAATACAATAAGATATGGCAACAATATTCAGTAGAATAGTCGCCGGTGAAATACCCTGCCATAAGGTTGCGGAAGACGAAGATTTCTTTGCCTTCCTGGATATTAATCCGGTTGCAAAAGGGCATACTTTGGTTATCCCGAAGAAAGAAATAGACTATCTTTTTGATCTGGATGATGCATTGTTAGGGCGAATGATGGCTTTTGCCAAGCGTGTTGCCCGTGCGCAGGAAGCTGCTATTCCCTGTAAGCGTGTCGGGGTGGCTGTAATGGGGTTGGAAGTACCTCATGCACACATTCATCTGATCCCTATTACAAAGGAGTCGGATATGTATTTTGGAGGGGATAAATTGACAATAAGTCAGGACGAGTTGGCTTCAATTGCTGCCTTGATAAAAAAAGCGTACAAATAATCCGGTAAACAT
>JAJPZM010000408.1 GCA_021204335.1 Parabacteroides sp.
TGAGTATGTATCTGCCTAGGCAGATACTTTTTTTTACAAATGATTTCATAACCTAAATCTAATTGACTTATTAAAAAATTGTTATTTGTTATTTGATGGTTGATCAAGGGCAACATTTAATTTCAATACATTTACTTTCTCCGTTCCGAACATACCCAATAACGGTTTCTCAACATGAGAATTGACGATACCCATTACCTTTTCTTCCGACCATCCACGAGCGTCCGCTACACGTTTGGTCTGTGCATAAGCGGCTTTCGGTGAGATATGGGGATCCAAACCGGAACTGCTGGCCATGATGATTTCAGCCGGAACTTTTTCACGGGTTAGGTAAGGATGATGAACCAAGAATGTATCAATACGTTCTTCCAACAAAGCTAAATGTTCTTCATTGGAAGATCCCTTGTTACTACCTGCCGAACTGGATGCATCGTAACCGTCACCAGCATGGGAAGGACGTCCCCAGAAATAAATATCTTGCGTGAAATTCTGACCAATGTTGGCGGCCCCCACTACTTTTCCATTCAATGTAACCAGTTCGGCATTACCCTTATTCGGTCCTGCCACTTGGGCAAACAACCACAAAACGAAAATGTAGAAAACACTGAAGAACAAACAAAATGCAATTGTCAGTCTTAATGATTTAAAAAGATTTGATATCATAATGAATTATTGTTTTATTTTCTTAACCTTCCTCCTATCTTCATACAGAGGGAGGAAGGTTTTTAATATTGATTTTACTTTTACATGAATAAACTTACAATCATATCTATCAACTTGATACCAATGAACGGGGCAATTACACCGCCCAAACCGTAGATCAGCAAGTTACGACGAAGCAATGCGGAAGCACCGATCGGTTTATAAGCCACACCACGTAATGCCAGAGGGATCAGAATCGGGATGATGATCGCATTAAAGATGATCGCACTCAAGATTGCTGATTCCGGGCTATGCAAGTGCATAATGTTCATTGGGGCCAATGCTAGGATCGTAACCATGAATAGAGCCGGAACAATAGCAAAATACTTAGCTACGTCGTTAGCGATACTGAAAGTAGTCAGCGTTCCACGAGTCATCAGCAACTGTTTACCAATTTCGACAATCTCGATCAGTTTCGTTGGATCATTGTCCAAATCAACCATATTACCAGCTTCCTTAGCAGCCTGTGTACCACTGTTCATTGCCACACCAACATTTGCTTGAGCCAATGCCGGGGCATCGTTCGTTCCGTCACCCATCATAGCGACCAGCTTACCGTTTTCCTGCTCCTTACGGATATAGTTCATCTTGTCTTCCGGTTTGGCTTCGGCGATATAATCGTCTACACCGGCTTTTTCTGCAATATATTTTGCGGTCAGCGGGTTATCACCGGTTACCATTACTGTTTTCACCCCCATCTTACGCAGGCGCTCGAAACGTTCCTGGATACCCGGTTTGATGATATCCTGCAATTCGATCACACCGATAATGAAATCATCCTGAGAAACAACCAGCGGAGTACCACCGTTGCCGGTGATCTTCTGTACCAAATCGGCAACCTCTTTCGGATATTTGTTACCGGCAACTTCGCTCATCTTACGGATGGCTTCGAAAGCGCTTTTACGGATACGAGTACCATTTGCCAAATCCACACCTAAACATTTTGTCTCAGCCGTAAATTTGATCATCTTGGAACCGGAAGTGTTCAAGTCATGTACACGTACACCTCTTTCACGTCCCAGCTCTACGATAGATTTCCCTTCGGGCGTATCATCGGAAAGAGAAGACAACAAACAAGCCTGCACGAAAGAGTGCTCGTCAATGCCGGTCACCGGATAGAATTGGGTAGCTTTACGATTACCGATCGTGATTGTACCGGTTTTGTCCAGCAACAGGGTGTCGATGTCACCGGCTGTTTCTACAGCCTTACCGGATTTAGTGATTACATTAGCGCACAACGCACGGTCCATTCCAGCGATACCGATAGCAGACAACAAACCACCGATCGTAGTCGGGATCAAACAAACGAACAAAGAAACAAAGGCCGCGATCGTAATCGTCGTGTTGGAATAATCAGCAAACGGTTTCAATGTACCGCAAACCACAACGAATACTAATGTAAAACCTGCCAGCAGGATTGTCAAAGCTATTTCGTTCGGAGTCTTTTGGCGTGAAGCACCTTCTACCAAAGCAATCATCTTATCCAAGAAACTTTCACCCGGTTCAGTTGTGACTTTTACTCTAATCTGATCTGACAATACTTTCGTACCACCTGTAACCGAACTCTTGTCACCGCCTACTTCACGGATCACCGGAGCTGATTCACCAGTAATGGCACTTTCATCGATAGAAGCCAGACCTTCGATAATTTCACCATCGGAAGGAATCGTGTCACCGGCTTCACACATAAAGATGTCGCCTTTTTTCAACTGAGAAGAACTGACCATTTCGATCTTGTTACCTACACACAATTTGGCAGGAGTTTCTTCACGGGTCTTACGCAAACTATCGGCTTGTGCCTTGCCTCGTGCCTCAGCAATCGCCTCTGCGAAGTTGGCGAAAAGCAACGTTGCAAACAATACTATAAATACTAACATGTTGTAACCAAAAGATCCTTGTGTCGTATCTCCAGTGACTGCTGCCCATATAGTAACGAACAACATAACGAATGTCACCACCTCCACGATAAACATGATCGGGTTACGAAACATCACCCGCGGATTCAACTTAACGAATGATTGCTTCAAACTTTCTATAACGAGCTCCTTTGGAAATAAAGAAGCAGCTTTGTTATTTCTCATCTTCTTAATCTGTCAATTAGTAAATGCTAAAATATTCAGCGATCGAGCCTAATGTTTGTGCCGGGAAGAATGACAAGGCAGCAACGATGACGATTACGCAGAATGTCATCACACCGAATGTAACCGTATCAGTCTTCAATGTACCCGCACTTTCCGGAGTATACTTCTTGTTTGCTAATAAACCTACAATAGCTACCTGTCCGACAATCGGCAAATAACGTGAAATGATCAACGCCAAACCGCAAGTGTAGTTCCAGAAATAGGTATTATCACCCAAGCCTTCGAAACCGGAACCGTTGTTAGCGGAAGAAGAGGTATATTCATATAACATTTCACTGAAACCATGGAAACCTGGGTTATTTAACCAACCGCCTTCACTCTCAACGAAGCCCGGGTTATATACCCACACATAGCAGGAAATAGCGGTAAAGATCAAGATAACGAATGGGTGAGCCAATGATACGATCGTAGCGACCTTCATTTCTCGGGCCTCAACCTTCTTACCTAGGAACTCTGGAGTACGTCCGACCATCAAACCGCTGATGAATACGGCAATAATCAGGAATGCATAGTAGTTCATGAAACCTACGCCGACACCGCCGAACCATGTATTGATCTGCATGTTCAGCATCTCGATCATACCAGAAAGAGGCATCGTACTGTCATGCATACCGTTTACAGAGCCATTGGAAGTGACGGTTGTAGTGACAGACCATAAAGCCGTTGCACCTGGGTCAAGACGTGTTTCCTTGCCTTCCATAGCACCGCAAGCTTGGTCGATACCCATCTTGTCAATATTCGGATTACCTGCCATTTCATAATGAACGTTACAGAATACTCCCAAAAGATAAGCAAACAACATCACGCCGTAGATCACATAACCTAACTTTTTACGTTTCAAATAAAATCCCAAAGCAAATACTAATGCCATCGGAATGATCAGGATAGACCAGCATTCTACAATATTGGTCAGGTAAGTCGGGTTTTCCAATGGATGAGAAGAGTTTACCCCGAAGTAACCACCACCATTCGTACCTAACTACTTAATCGGAACAATAGCGGCCGTAGGACCTTGTGAAACAGTCTGTTCAGCTCCTTCCAATGTCGGGATTGTCATTTTGGATTCGAAGCCCATCGGCGTACCTTGCATGATCAGAATGAAGCCCACGATCAGAGACATCGGAAAAAGGATACGTGTACAACTGATCACTAAATAGTGCCAGAAATTACCGATTGTTTTAGTTGTTTTGGCTGCCATCGATTTCATAATTCCAGCCATGGCAGCCATACCTGTTGCAGCAGTGATGAACTGGAACAACATAATGACGAACAACTGTGTAAAATAAGTCAAACCGCTTTCTCCGCTATAGTGCTGCAAGTTACAGTTAACCATGAAACTAATACACGTGTTGAACGCCAAATCAGGACTTTGTCCGCTGTTCCCATCGGGATTCAAAGGAAGATATCCTTGCGATACCAACAGGATCATACCCCAGAAGAACCAAAATACGTTTATAATAAGCAGAGATTTCAAGAATGCCTCCCAATCCATCTCTTCATTGGGGTTGATACCCGCCAGTTTGTAAATAAATCTTTCAATTGGAGCCATGAAACGCATGCAGTCGTTTCCCTCCTTATACACCTTGGCGATATGCTTTCCCAGCGGGTAACTGATAACCACCAGCAACAATATCTGCAATGCTACACCTAAAATTTCTGTATTCATCTTTTTACTTAAAAAAACTAATTACCATTAAAACTTTTCGGGCTTAATTAGGACATACATCAAATACCCGAAGATCACTACGCAAAGTACAAACAGTGCTAAAAACATAATTTAATTCTCCTTTCTCACATTAAATTTTCTCAAACCAGTCCACACACTTGAAGAAAAACCAATAGCATGCTACACCGGTAGCACACAAGAACAAAAATGATAATGAATCTTCCATACTTGTCTCT